>CANKAJ010000077.1 GCA_947479645.1 Betaproteobacteria bacterium
GACCAAGCAACTGCGGCTCAAGGATCGCGTGGCTTTGCAGGCCGCCATGAGTGAGGTGACAAAGACCAAACCCATGGATTACTGGATCAAGGCCATGGAAGAAGCCGGCGTGCCCTGCGGCCCGATCTATACCATGGACCGTGTGTTCGCCGACGAGCAGATCAAGTATCTGGGCATGGCGCAACCGGTGCAGCACCCGGCGCTGGGCGAGATCAAGATCGTGGCGTCACCGCTGAATTTTGTCGGCGCAAGCCGCAAGATCCGCATGCCCACGCCCGATGCCGGCCAGCATACCGACGAGATTCTGCGCGGCATTGGCTACAGCGCCGATGAGATCAGCCAGTTGCGCAAGGCCAACGCCATCGGTTGATCGAGTCCCGGCCCGCCACGCCAGACATGCCGGGCCGGTCTGCATGGCAACCAGGGTGGCGGTACAGACGGACGAGTGCTTACATTGGGAGGAATGATGACTGGTGGCGTCCAGCAACAATGCTTGCAGCAGTTTGCGCGCGCAGCCTCAGGTCTTCTGCTCAGCGGCGCGCTTGTATGCCTGGCGCAGACCGTGCTTGCGCAAACGCAAACGGCGGCCGGCAGCTATCCCTTCAAGCCGATCCGCATGATCATTCCCGTGGCGCCATCCGGGGGTTCCGATGCCCTGGTGCGGATGGTCACTGCCAAGGTGACCGAACGGCTGGGACAGGCCTTCATCGTGGAAAATATTTCCGGTGCCGCGGGGTTGCTGGCGGTGCAGACCGTGGCCAAGGCGGTGCCGGATGGCTACACGCTGATCATCTGCAGCAGTAGCAGTTACAACAGCACGATGCTGTCGGGCAAACTCGAAGGCGACGCGAGGAAACTGCTGATGCCGGTTGCGCAACTGACGTCGCAGGCTTCCATCATGTCGGTCAATGTGTCACTGCCAATCAATTCGCTGCAGGACCTGATTGCGTATGGAAGGAAAAATCCTGACGGCCTCAATTTTGCTTCTTCCGGCATCGGTTCGGCGGCGCATCTGATCGGCGAGATCATCAATCAGCGTGCCGGTTTGAAGATGGTGCACGTGCCCTATAAAGGCATAGGACCGGGCGTGCTCGATGTGATCAGCGGTCGCGTACAAGTCGTGTTCGCCAGCCCCAGTGCGACCGGCCAGCATGCGCGCGCGGGCAAGATCAGGCCCATCGCAGTGATCAGTGCGAAGCGTTCGTCCAGCCTTCCCGATCTGCCGACGGCGATCGAGCAGGGGCTGAAGGGTGTCGAATGGGCCGGCTGGTTCGGCATACTCGCGCCCGCTGGCACGCCGCGGCAGAATGTGCTCATCCTCAATGCCGCCATCAATCAGGCGCTGGCATTGCCTGATGTCCTCAAGGTGTTCGCCGCTGACGGATCCGATCCGGCATCCGGCACACCCGAGCAATTCGGGGAAATGCTCAACAACGGGCTGGATCAGGTGGCCCGCATCATCAAGGATCTGAACATCAGGATGGAATAGTGTTCAGGGGGGCTGCGGCGCTTGCGTGCCGGGGCACATGGCGCTCAATAATAAGGGCAGCCTCGGCTGCCCTTATTATTCGTCAAGATCTGGAACCGAATTGGATCAGTGCTTGTAGGACGGATCCAGCCTGTCCATTCTGCGCAGCAATGCCGGCCAGGCAATATCACCGATCTTCGGTCTGCCCAGATTGGGATTGGCCAGATCCCTGCGCGCTGCCGCGATGACGTCGGCCGGCGGCAATTGGTACTCGGTATTGCATGACAGGGTCATGATCTGCGTTTCGCAGGCCCGTTCCATTCTGATCAGCAGCGTGATGGCCGCGCCGATGGTGGGGCCGCAGGTCAAGAGGCCGTGATTGCGCAGCACCATGGATTCCTTGTTGCCCAAGTCCTGCACCAGTCGCTCGCGTTCATCGAGGCGGCCGGCCGTCGCGACGCCCTCGAAGTCGTGATAGGCGACGTCGGCAAAGCGCATGAAGGTCTGTGCCAGCGGCAGCAATCCGCATTTCATGGCTGAAACGGCCATGCCGGCAGGTGTGTGGGTGTGTGCAATGCATTCCACGTCATGACGCGCGGAATGGATCGCGCTGTGAATGACGAAGCCGGCTTCGTTGACCGGGTACTCGGTGGCGTTGAACAGGATCTTGCCGTCAAGATCGATACGGATCAGGCTGGAGGCGGTGATTTCGTCATACAGCATGCCGTAGGGATTGATCAGGAACTGATCGGTCGTTCCCGGTACGCGTGCGGAGATATGGTTGGCAGTCAGGTCGGTCATGTCAAAGTGCTGCACGAGTCGGTAAGCTGCAGCGAGATTGACGCGGGTTTCCCATTCTTCCTTGCTGACTTGTTCGCGGACGGTCTTGACGACGCGCATTGCGGGTGAACTCATGTGCCTGCTCCTTGGGCTTGGGTGGAGGGATCCGGCCAGTACTCCCGGAAGCCGGCATCATAGGACAAAACGCGCATTGTGCGGGAGGCGAGGGAGGCGAGAGAGTCTTGCCGGATGCCCTTTGCGTCCGGGCAGCATCCATGGGGGAGTGAGATAATGGCTGCCTGGAGGAGAAAAGCATGCGGAATTTGTGTCGATTGAAATGGCTCATCCCGATCCTGGCCGCGTTATCGTCGTGCCCGGCGCTGGCCCAGAGCGGCGCTGACAACTATCCATCCCGCCCGGTGACCATGGTGCAGCCGCTGGCTGGTGGCGGCGCCAGCGAAATCCAGTTTCGCCTTTACCTGCAGAGCATCCTTGAGAAGACCGGCGCCCGCTTTGTCATCGACTACAAGGGAGGTGCCGGCACCACGATAGGCACGGCCTATGTGGCCAAGGCCGCACCTGATGGTTACACCTTGCTGCAGGTCAATTCAGCCTATTCCATCGCACCCTCGGTCTATCCGAATCTGCCTTACGACAATGTGCGCGATTTCGCCCCCATTGTACTGACGACCAAGGATGCTTTTATCCTGGTGGTGAGCCCGAGCGCCCCCTATAGGACCGTCGCCGAGTACGTCGCCTATGCGAAGGAGCATCCGGGCGAACTCAATTTCGGCACCGGCGGACTGGGCGGCTCCTCGCATCTGCCGGGGGAGATGCTGCACTTTCTCACCAATACCAAGGCCACCTTCATTCACTACAAGTCGCCACCGCAACGCCTGATCGACCTGATGGCGGGACGGGTACAGTCGGCGGTGGCCACCTTTGGCCTGGCCATGGGCTATATCAAGTCCGGCAAACTGCGCGCCATCGGCGTGACCAGTAGTCAGCGCATCCCGGTCTGGACTGAAATGCCGACCGTCGCGGAGCAGGGCGTTCCCGGCTTCGATGCGTCGGCATGGGGTGGTCTGGTCGCGCCGGCGCGCACGCCGCCGGCCATCATCAACAAGGTGAATGCCTTGTTTGTCGCCGCGCTCAAGGATCCAGTGGTGGCCAAAAAACTCGAAGCCGACGGCACCATCATCGTCGGCAGCACGCCGGAACAATTGAGGCAGCACATCGTGGCCGAGAACGAACGCTGGAGGCGCCTGATCCGGGAAGCCGGCCTCAAGCTGGAGGAGTAGTTGTTGTAGCTACTATAGTCGCAGCAGTCACGCCACGCCCGGCGTCAGGTGTTGTCGCCCGAGTCGTCAAAACTACTGCCAGCGTCAGCCAGTTCAGTGTCGTTGCCGCCGGCGTCATTCCCGCTGTCGCCATAATAATTATTGATCACGGTGTTTTCCGTTGCCGGCGTTGCATGCGCTGAGTTGGCACCCAATGCGCTGCCTTGATTGTGGTTGCCCATCAGGTTCTCGATGCCGTGATAAAGAAACGAGCCCGCCACAACGCCAGCGGCAGTCGTGGCGACCGTGCCGAGCATGCTCGATCCCCAGGCCGGTGTCGCTGCGGCAGCGGGGGCCATTGCGGCGGCGCGAGGTTGCGCCAGCGGGGCCAGTGGCGCCAGTGGTGCAGAGTGGGACATCGCTGCAGGGACCTGAGGTGACGCAACCACGGATTTTCCCCACGCATTGGCATCGGTGAGAAAGCTGCTCTTTGTCCCTGCGCGCAACTGATCCAGTTCGGCCTGCAATTGGCCGGCCTGTGCCTGGGTGGCCTGCAGTGCCTGTCCCAGTTGCATCGCGCGCTGCACCAGCAGATAGGCCGCATCCGGTTGACGCACGCAGGCCTCGCGGATCAACGCTTCGGCTTCGGCGTCTTTCTGGCCGGCCTGAGCGCCGCTCAGCTGTTGCAAAAAGGCAGTCAGCAGTTCACGTTCCTGGACATTCATGGATCAAACCTCGAATCAAAGACAGGCGCTTATGGTACCGGGATGCCATCTCGAAATTACGGTTAAATTGCAACCAAATGTGACAGGCAGCGATGGGGTCGAGCGGTTTGCACCGACTTGCTGCCAGCAGCCTTGATTGAAGCCGGTAGTGAACAGCTCAAACGAGGTAGTCAGTCAATCGTGGCGCCGCTGCCTGCGGGGTTCACTGCAGATTGGGCTTCTTGAGATAGTCGTCGCGATCGGCCGATTTGACCGTAATGCGTAGCACGTCGCCGGCGCGCGCCAGCATGAGCGGCACATCGACGCCGGCCGGACCCAGCTTGCGAATGGCACGAAAAAACTCGATCAGGCTATGCACGCGTTGTGAGCCGGCACCCAGAACCATGTCGCCAGCGCGGACGCCGGCGAGCTCAGCCGGTCCGCCGCTGGTGACATTGCCGACCACGAGTTTGCCATCGGGGTCCTGCGTGTACATGCCCAGCCACGGATGCGCAGGATTGGGGCCACGGCCGGTTTTCAGCATGGCCTCGAGGATGGGGGCGAGCAGGTCGGTCGGCACGAACATGTTCACGTGAGTCGACTCGCCCTTGATCTCCTGCTGCACCAGCAGGGAGCCAATGCCGATCAGGTCTCCCTGCGGATCGAGCAGGGCAGCACCGCCCCATTGCGGATGCGCTGGTGCGGTAAAGATCGCTTGGTCGAGCAGGTATTCCCAATAGCCGGCGAATTCCTGCTTGCCGATCAGGCGCGTCTTCAGTGCATGGGAGCGTCCGCCATGGCCAATCACAAAGGCGGAGTCGCCGACTTTGACATCGGCGGAGAGGCCGCGCTGCAGGTGAGGGGCATCCAGCTTGCCCAGCGGCTGAATCAGGCCGAAGCCGGTGGCCCGGTCATGGGCGAGCGGGTAGCCGGCCACGACGTTGCCGCGGTTGGTGGTGAGCCATACTTGCGTTGCTTCCGTAATGAGGTAGCCAATGGTGAGCACCAGGCCATCTTCACGAATGACCACGCCATAACCGCCACGCTCCGTGCCAAGCGTCGCTGCGGTGAAGGCGTCTTCCGGAACTTCCGTGCGCACCAGTACCACCGCGTCCAGCGCGCGTGCAAGGTCAAACTGGATTTCGTCGGCCTTCGGCTGCAGCGACTCGGGGAAGGCCCATTCTTGAGTTTTAGCCATGGTGCAATTTTGACACGAAGTGGCCGATTATGAATGAACAATACCGCGTGCCTGACTGGTCGCTCAGGTAACCGGCTTTACCCCATCCTTGCTGGTGGCCTGAATGCGCAGGGCGGTGACGCTGCCGTCCGGTGCGGTCTGTGCCGATATGACGACGGCGGAACCCGGGACCAACAGGGATTTGTCGCCCACCTCATTGATGACGATGGGCGTGCCTTCGGGCACGATAATGATTTTTTCGCCGCCCTTGTACTGCATGGTCAGTTCCTGCCCGCGCACCCCTTTGAAGGTCTTCGCCACCGTTGCATTGGTCATCGTGGTACCGGGTTCATCCATTGGGCGGTGCCCTTCACCGGTACCGCGTCGGTCGGGCGGGAAAAGATGGACTTCGCGCGCCACCAGCTTGCCATCCGGTCCGGGCATTGCGGCTGACCCAACGAAATCCCCCTCCTTGATGTCTGTCAGCTTGATCAGTTTGGCGTAGGAGATCGTTGTCTTGTCATTCAACTGCAGGCGAATCTCCTTGCCCACGGCAGTCTTGACGACCAGGACATTGTTCGCCAGCGATACGACGTTGGCACGAATGCGGCTGGTGGTCTGCGCGTGGGCGGTCGCGACGATGATCATGCCCAGTAAAATGGCTAGAAATCGGTTCATGCACTTGTCCTCGAATTTATGGACGTTTATACGAGTTATGTCAGAGGTGCTTCACACATTGCCGTAAACGTTGGCTGAAGGCTAATTATTCCAGAAGTGGCTGACCATGAATGGCCGGTTCAAACCGGTTGGCCGGGAAACGACTACACTTCTTTGATGCAATAGACTGGAGCGTACTCATGGCAATCACGAATTTGGTGTGTCGATCTGTTGTTTTTCTTATCCCAATATTGGCGGCGGGCTTTTCTTTGGCCCAGGAGGCCTACCCGACAGCAAGGCCGGTTACCATGGTGGTGGCGTTCCCGCCGGGCGGTGCCGCGGACTTGACGGCGCGACCGATGGCGATTTCACTTGAAGGCATCTGGAAGCAGCGCGTGATCGTGGAAAATCGCGGTGGTGCGAGCGGTGGCATTGGCAATGCCTTTGTGGCCCGTTCGAAGCCGGACGGCTACACCCTGTTGATGGCGCTTTCCAGCGTGACCATACTGCCCGAAGCGGATCGTGTTAATGGCCGGTCACCGTCATATGAGCTGAATCAGTTATTACCCGTGGCGCTGGTCTCCGCCGACCCGACCGTGCTGGTGGTGCGCAGCGAATTGCCTTACAACACGCTCAAGGAATTCATCGCCGCGGCAAAGGCGAACCCGGGCAAGATCAATTATTCGTCGTCGGGCAACTATGGGGCACTGCACACGCCGATGGAAATGCTTTCCCTTGCCGCGGGTATCAAGCTGTTTCACATTCCTTATCAGGGTGGGGGGCCAGCCGTCACTGCGTTGCTGGGTGGCCAGGTGGCGGCGCTCGCATCCGGTCCCGGACCGGTGGTGCAGCACATCAAGGCCGGCAAGCTTCGCCCGCTGGCGACCTGGGGAGACAAGCGGCACCCCGCATTGCCTGAGGTGCCGACGCTCAAGGAGTTGGGCGTCGACAATGAGTTCTATATCTGGGCCGGCCTGTTCTCGCCCGTCGGCGTGCCTGATGTGGTGATCCGGCAACTGCGAGAGGCTGTCAAACAGGCAGTGGGTGATGCCCAGTTCAAGCGCAGCATGGAGGCCGCCGGTCAGCCGGTGCAGTATCTTGACGCGCCCGAATTCAAGACTTATGTGGAGAAGGACGCGAGGAAGATGGCCGACGTCGTCAAGGCCATCGGCAAACTCGAAGAGAAGAATTAGCAGCGCATTGAACCAGGGGGGGCCGGTACTTCCTCACCGGAGAGGAAGTACCGTGCAGGTTTCAGTGATAGCTGCGACTTGGCCTGTGTTGCCCTGGCTTGTTATGATAACAATATGTCGAAATTATATTGTGAATAATGAATTCAAAATTGGAATTGATATTATTTCTCTTTCAATTGTGGCGTCGCTTGTGCCTGCACTCCAAGCTGAAAGCCTCCGGCTCAATTCCCAACAATCTCCTGCTGAATCAGCCAGCGTCCATCCGTATTGACCATGATCAGCGATTTGGTCGTAACGCTCGGCTTGACGATATCGGATTGGTAACTCTGACGGAAGGTGATTTTGACCCGGTCGTCGGCAAGTACACTGATGCTGGGTGCATCAACTTCGACAGTGATGCTTTTCGGTCCAAGGATGCGTTGCCGGCGCCCCTTCTCCCATTGGGCGCGGGTTTCCCCGCCCGGTACCTTGAAGTTCGTGGCGTAGCAGTCGAGGTACGCGGCGACGTCCTTTGCCGACCAGGCCTTGGCCCAGATTTCCAGCGCGGAGATGATCTGGTAGTTATCGGGTTTGGTTGCAGGAGGCGTGGATCTGGCCGGATCGGGTGCGGGTAAGGCCGCAGTTGCAGCTGACTTCTGAGGTTCCTCGCAGCAGGTCGGGAAGGAAATTGCGCCTTGCGCACTCCGATTGGGAGACGGTTCTTCTAGCGGCTTGATGTGGGTCAGCGGCTGAAATGCCGCCATCAGGACCAGGGGAGGCGCGCTGATCTGATACAGCACCCATGATGTCCAACTCAAGGTGAAAAGCATCATCAGCGCAATAAAGCGCCACATCCACTCGCTTATTCCCACATTAATCGCGGCCATGCTGAAGTGTACCCAACGATTGGGTTTTTTGGGGATTGATTCGGGAACGCGTGGTAGGTAGTCTGCATGCCCGTTACTTCCCGTCTCCGGTTCCGGATCAGTGTTTTTTGGCGCCGGCTGCAACGTCACCGGCGGTCCAGCCGCCACCGATGGCCTTCAATAAATCAACGTGCGCGGACAGCGACGCCTGCCTGTTGCGAAGAACTGCCAGTTCCGCGTCGTTTGCGGTGCGCTGGGCGTCCAGAAACTCCAGATACCCCGAATAGCCTGCCTCATAGCGCATGCGCGAAAGGCCCAGTGCGTTGCGCGCGGCGGCAAGCCGCCTGCTCAGGTCCTGTTCGCTGGCAGCAGATTGCTGCAGGTTGGTCAGTGCATCTGCGACTTCGCGGAATGCCGCTTCAACCGCTTTCTGATAACTCCCCAGCGCCTGCTGTTCGCGGGCTGCGGCCGCGTCCACCCGGGCGTCGCGCCGGCCGGAGTCGAACAGCGGGATTGCCACGGCGGCACCCACGGACCAGATACCCGCCGGTGATGACAGCAACGTGGCCAGCGCACTGCTCTGGCTGCCGAGCGATCCGGTCAGCGACAGCAGTGGGAACAGATCCGCCTTGGCGATGCCGATCTGCGCGTTTGTTGCGATGAGATTCTGTTCTGCCTGCCGTATGTCGGGGCGCCGCGTCAGCAACGTCGATGGCAATCCCGGGGGCGGCGACGGCGGCACCGGCAGGTTGCGCAGATCACCGGCGGGCACGGTGAGGTCGAGCCGGCCGGTGAGCACACCAAGCTGATGCTCGACCAGTTCGCGCAGACGCACCAGGTCCTGCAGTTGCACGGCAGCGTCGGCCTTTGCCCCTTGCGCCAGATTGAGATCCAGATCTGAAGCAATGCCACCCGCAACCCGCTGGCGAACGAGTTCTTCGTATTGCTGGCGTAGCGTCAGCGTTTCACGCGTGATGGTGATCTGCGCATCAAGGGAGCGCAGTGAGAAATAGCCCTGTGTGGTGGCGCCGGTCAAGGTCAGGGCCACCGTGTCACGGGCGTACCGGGTGGCCAGACCGAGCGCATCTACCGCTTCGACGGAACGGCGCAGGCGCCCCCAGAAATCAAGCTCGAAGGAGGTTCGCGCGGCGATCAGCATATCGTTGCGCACCATCGGAACACCGGCAGGCAGCGGCGTCGCCGTGCGCGCACTGACGCGCGAGCGCGTTGCCGCTCCGCCAAGGTTCACTTCCGGCAGGAACGCTGCGTTCGCCTCGCGCAGATTGGCATTCAGCTCTTCAATGCGTGCCACGGCAATGCGTACGTCCGCGTTTTGCTTCAATGCGCTTGCAATGAGCTCATTCAGAACCGGATCCTGGTACAGCGTCCACCAGTCGGCGGCCAGAGTGGAATCGCCCGCGTGAGTCCCGGCGCGTGGAAAGGCGCCCGGGAGGTCGAGCGCGGGTGCTTTGTAGTCGGGACCAATTGCCGCGCAACCCGCCATCAGGAGCGCCAGGGCAAGCGCCATGGTGAGGGCGAGGGCGGGGGGACGGGCCAGGGCAATCCTCATCGCGGGCGGCTTCATTCGGACTCCTTTGGCGACATCGGGCTGGATTGTGCAGGCGCGCTCTCGCCCAGCTTCTGACGACGAGCGAACAGCGTGAAGAACAGCGGCACGAAAATCGTCGCAACGAAGGTGGCCAGCAGCATGCCGCCCACCACGCCGGTACCCATGGAACGGCGGGCGGCGGCACCCGCGCCGCTGGCAATGGCCAGCGGGAGCACGCCGAACACAAAGGCGATCGAAGTCATGATGATGGGCCGGAAGCGCAGCCGTGCAGCCTCCACGGCGGCATCGAGCGGGAGCATACCGGCGAGCAGGCCCTGCTGTGCAAACTCGACGATCAGAATCGCATTCTTGGCGGCCAGTCCGATCAGCACGACCAATCCGATCTGGAAATAAATGTCGTTCTCCATGGAGCGCATCCACACGAAGAGCAGCGCTCCGGCTACCGCGAATGGAACTGCCAGCACGACGGCGGCCGGCAGGCGCCAGCGCTCATACAGTGCGGCAAGGATGAGGTAGACCATGATGATCGCGAACAGGAAGGCGAATATTGATGCGCTGCCCGTGCTCTTTTCCTGGAATGCCTGTCCCGTCCAGGTAATGCTGTAGCCGGCCGGCAAAACCTCACGCGCGACCTGTTCCACTGCGGCAATGGCCTCGCCCGAACTCACGCCCGGCTTGCCGCTCCCGAGCACCTTGGCGCCGAGGAACCCGTTGAAACGCTCCACCTGTTCCGGTCCGACGATGCTGGTGCTGCGGATCAGCGCCTTGAGCGGAATCATTTCGCTGGTCGTGCCCGAACGCACATAGACCGCGCCCACATCGTCCGGATTGGCCCGATAAGCGGCGTCGGCCTGCATCTGCACCCGGTAGGTGCGGCCCGACATGTTGAAGTCATTCACGTACAACGCCCCCATGGTGCTTTGCAGGGCATCGTAGACGTCGGAGACCGGCACGCCGAGTGCCATGGCCTGCTCCAGGTTCACTTCCACGGAAAGCTGCGGTACGGTCGGACGGAAGAAGGTGTTGATGCCCTGCAATTGTGCATGGCGTGACAGCGCCGCGGTGAAAGTCTGCACGACCTGCGACAGGCGCCGTGCGTCGGAGTCGGCGCGTGCCTGGACGTAGACCTCGAATCCACCGGCGCTGCCCAGTCCGCGTATTGCCGGTGGATTGAAGCCAAGCACCAGCCCGTCGGGAAAGCCCGCGCCCATGCGGGTGATTTCGCCGGCGAGTGCCGGGGCCGATTTGGTGCGCTCGTCCCAGTGCTTCAGGAGCACGAAGCTGGTCCCCGCGTTGGGCTTGTTGCCTCCGCCGATAATGTCCCGGCCGGGCGCGATGAATACGTGGTCGATGGCAGGTTCCCTGGCCAGCTTCTGCTGCAACTGCACGCCGGTACGGCCGGTACGCTGCAGCGTCGCACCATCCGGGAGCATGATGGCGCCAAACAGATAGCCCTGGTCCTCGGTGGGCACAAAGCTCGTGGGCACGCGTGCGAACAGCAGTGCCGTCAGCGCCAGCAGTACCAGAAATGCGACTCCGCTCAGGAGGCGCCATTTCAGCGCGGCGTTGACCATCCACAAAAAGCCCTGGGTGAATTTTTCGAAACCCACGTTGAACGGGTGGAACAGCCGCGACTCATGTGCGCCCGTCTTGAGCAGCAGCGCGCACAGCGCCGGCGTCAGGGTGAGTGCGGTGAGGCCCGACAGCAGCACCGCAATGGCCAGTGTCACGGCGAACTGCCGGTACAACTGTCCGGCGATGCCACCCAGGAAGGCGACCGGAATGAATACCGCACAAAGCACCAGCACGATGGCCAGCACCGCCCCCGATACTTCGTGCATCGATTCGATGGCGGCCTGCCGCGCCTGCATTTTCTCCACGCGCATCAGGCGTTCGACGTTTTCCAGCACGACGATGGCATCATCGACCACGATGCCCACCGCCAGCACCATGGCAAACAGCGTCAGCGTATTGATGGAGAAGCCCAGCACATACAGACCGGCAAAAGTGCCTATCAGCGACACCGGCACCACGATCATCGGAATCAGCGTGGCCCGCCAGTTCTGCAGAAAGACAAACACGACCATCAATACCAGTGCCGCCGCTTCGGCCAGCGTGATGACCACCTCGCGAATTGACGCCTGCACCACCTGGGTGGTGTCAAACGGAATGACGTAATCCATGTCCTTGGGGAACGCGCGCTTGAGTTCGTTCATGCGTGCCTTGACCGCGGCGCCCACGTCAAGCGCGTTGGCGCCGGTCTGCAGGAATACCGGCAGGCCCACCGCCGGCCGCCCATCTACCGAGGTCGAGGAGTCATAGCTCTGTGCGCCCAGTTCCACGCGTGCAACATCGTTGATGCGCAGCACGCCGTTCGGTCCGCCCGCGCGCACGATGATGTTGCCGAATTCCTCCGGCGTCACCAGTCGCCGGCGGGCGATGATGGTATAGGTGAGAGACTGGCCATCCGGCGCCGGTTCGGCACCGATCTTGCCACCGGGATATTGCTGGTTCTGGGTGCGGATGGCGCTGGCAATGTCCGTGGGCGTCACACCCAGTCGCGCCATGCGATCCGGTCGCAGCCAGATTCGCATCGAATAACCGGAACCAAACAGCACGACGTCGCCAACGCCGGGAATGCGCTTCAATTCATCGATCAGGTTGAGCGTCGCATAGTCGGCCATGGCCACCGTGCTCATCGTCTTGTTGGGGGAGTTGAGCGCGACCACCAGCAGGATGTCGTTGGAGCGCTTTTGCACCACCACGCCATTGCGCCTCACTTCGTCGGGAAGGCGTGGCAGCGCGAGTTGCACGCGATTGTTCAATTGAAAAACCGCGGTATCGACATTGGTCCCGACCTGGAAGGTGGCGGTGATGGTGACCGTGCCGTCAGAGGCGGCGCTCGAGCTGAAATAGATCATTTTCTCGACGCCGGACAACTGCTCCTCGAGCGGCGCGGCAATGGTCTTGGCGAGAGTCTCGGCGCTGGCGCCGGGATAGGTGGCGGTGATGGTCACCGTTGGCGGGGCGATCTCCGGATATTGCGCTATCGGCAGAATCTGCGAAGCGACCACGCCGGCGAGCGTAATGATGATCGCGATAACGCTGGCGAAGATCGGGCGTTCAATGAAGAAGCGCGAAAAATTACCCATGGATATCCTGGTGCCGGCCGCTCAGCCGGCCGCCTTTGCGGCACGGGGGGCGGCTGGTGCGGCACCCCTGGCCGGAGCAGCATCGCCGACCGGGGCAGCATTCGGTGCAGCGGGTCGAGAGTCCTGTGGCGCTACCGCAGTGCCCGGCCGCAGCTTCATCAGATTGTCCACGATGACCGCGTCACCGGGCTTGAGTCCGCCGGTGACGATCCAGTCGCTGCCCAGCCAATTGGCTGTCTGCACCGGTCGCATATTGGCCTTGCCGTCGGCGTCGGCTACCCAGACCATGCGCGACAACTCGGTCTGGACGACGGCAGACTGCGGTACCAGAAAAGCCTGTTGTTCTCCGGTGAGCACCTGCACTTTGACGAACTGTCCCGGCAGCCATTTCAAGTCCGGATTGGCGAATTCGCTGCGCATTGGCACCGTGCCCAGTTTGGGGTCAACACTGGATCCGGTGAAGTTGATCCGGCCATTGCGGGCGGCAACCGAGCCATCCGGATTCAGGATGTTGATCTGGGCGCTGCGGGCATTGCCGCGGATGCGCGTGTAATCCGCTTCGGCGAGAGAAAAGCGCAACCAGATCGGGTTCACCTGGGTCAGTGTGGTGAGCAGATCGTTGTTGGCGGTGACCAGGCTGCCTTCGGAGCGCAGGGCACGTCCCGTAATGCCGCTGCTGATGGGCGCCTTGACTTCCGTGTAGGACAGGTTGAGTTCGGCCTCGGCCAGCTTGGCCTGCGCGACTTCGACGGCAGCGTTGGATTGCTTGAGCGCCGAACTCATGTCGTCGTACTCGCGCTGGCTGATGGCCTTGTTCTGGGCCAGCGACTTCAGTCGATCGACTTCGCGCTGGGTCTGCTCCTGCCGGGCGCGCTCCTGGGCAAGCGTCGCGCGCGCCTGCCTGGCCGTGATCTCGTGGGTGGTGCGATCGATGACGAAAAGCGTCTGTCCCGCATTGACCTGCGCGCCTTCCACGTACACGCGCTTTTCGAGGATGCCCGAGACACGCGCTCGAATCTCGACCTCGCGCGAACCCTCCGCCTGTCCGATGAGTTCGATGGCCAGCGGCACGCGCTGCAATTGCATGCGCTTGACCGTAACCGGCATTGGCGGTGGTGGAGTGCCGGCCTCGCTACCCTTTGGTGCAGGATCGGCAGCCTGCTTGCCACAGGCGGCGAGCAGCAGAATGAGGCTTGCGAGGACGACTTTGCGTTTGATCATTGTGCTGGGCTTCTCTTTGAGTGTCAGCGTAACGGCAGGGATTTTGACATCAGCGCCCGTGTGTCTGAAAAGCAGGGCGGGTCAGTAGGCAGGCTGCAAATTATACCGTTCACCTTCAATGCAGCCTGTGACAAGTCGTAACCGACATTCAGCAGGCGCTGGCCGGCAGAGACGATATAGGTCAGGGCGCATAATCGATACAAACGCAGTCGATACAAACGTAGCGGCGTTTCACTCAAAGTGCGACTTCGGTTGCTCGCGCTGCCATTTCACGGATCGCGGCATAGCTGGAATGCTCGGCGTTGGCGAAGTGCGATATGCCCCATTGCCGAAGAATGCCAATCCCGTCGGGATCGCCGTGCATCTGATGCAGGATTTGAGCAATGCTTGTACGCAATTGGACCGGTACGTTCTTGTGCACCACCCACGGTGGCATCGGGCTGGGCCCCATACTGTCGATGATGCGGATCCGGGTACCCAGCGCAGGATCACGACGCAATTCGGCTTCCAGGACGGTGCTGTCGATCGCTGAGGCATCGATTTCACCATCGATGATCATTCTGAGCGACACCTGATGCGCGCCCGATTCGATCACCCGGCCGAAGTAGCCGGATCGCTCTCCCAGTTGCGACAGGTAGTGTCGTACGACGTTATATCCGGAATGGGAGCGGCGTTCGTTGTAGGCCCAGGACGCTCCGCGCAAATCCTCGAATGTGTCGAAGCGGCTGTCGCAGTGCACGACGACATCGGAAAAATACACGGGACTATTGCGGTAGCGCGCGTGCCCCATCACCGGTACTGCGCACAATTCAATCATTGGCTCGCCGGTATCCATCTTCCATACGTAGGGAAGTCCGCATAGCCAGCACAGGTGAATTTCGCCACTGTCGAATAACTGCTCGCGCTGTTCCCAGGGCATGTCATCGACAAACTGTGTTGGCAGATCGAGCTTCTCCCCGATGTATCTGACGATGTCCCGGCACGTCGCATCGGCGTTTTCGGCCATGCACGATGCGACTCTAAGTACGCTATCCGGCAATTTGAATAAGTCCTGTATCAGCAGGGTTGATTACACGATCGGTGCCCAGGCATCTGCGGTTACCTCTGCTTCAGCAGCAGATTCCTCGCTGTGCCCAGAATGACACCTTAACGAACATCCCGAATTTCGAGCAGGCTTTCGTCCCATTTCTCGTGCTTTTCCAGGCCGAGCAGATTGGCGACGGTGGCGGCGATGTTGGACAGGCCGGCGCTGGGCGTTGCCTTCAGGCCGAGTCGCCCGCCACTGACGTTGTCATAGAGGATCAGCGGCACCGGATTGAGCGTATGCGCAGTCTTGGATTTGTAAGAGCCGTCGGCGTTCAGCGACGGTTGCTTCGTCTTCTTGTCCAGTTCGACCATTTCATCAGCATTGCCGTGGTCGGCCGTGATCAGCGCGACGCCACCCAGCGCATCGATTACCGGCAGGATGCGCGCCAGTTGCAGGTCGACTGCCTCGATGGCCATGGTTGCCGCGCGAAAATTGCCGGTGTGGCCGACCATGTCGCCATTGGCGAAATTGCAGCGCAGGGTCTTGTATTGACCGCTCTTCAGGGCCGCTATCATGGCGTCGGTGATCTCGGCGGCTTTCATCCACGGCCGTTGCTCGAAGGGCACATTGTCGCTCGCGACTTCCTGCCAGGTTTCGCCGGCAAACTTGCCCGAGCGGTTGCCGTTCCAGAAGTAGGTGACATGGCCGAATTTCTGCGTTTCCGAACAGGCGAACTGGGTGATGCCGAGCTTGCCGAACCATTCGCCGGTGGTGTCGCGGATTGCCGGTGGTTCGACCAGAAAGCGCTTGGGCAGTTTGAGGTCACCGTCATACTGGAGCATGCCGGCATAGGTGATTTGCGGCGTGCGCACACGCTCGAAGCGATCAAAATTGGCCTCCTCGAAGGCGCGGGTAATTTCGATGGCGCGGTCACCGCGGAAATTGAACAGGACCACCGCATCGCCGTCCTCGATTGTTCCCACCGGTTTGCCATCGCGGGCGATGACAAAGGGCGGCAGGTCCTGGTCGATGGTTCCGGGAAAGCGCTGGCGCAATTCGACGACGGCCGCCGAGGCGCTGGTGAACTGGTCGCCATCGCCGAGCACATGCGTGTGCCAGCCTTTTTCGACCATTGCCCAATCGGCGTCGTAACGGTCCATGGTGATTTTCATGCGGCCGCCGCCGGAGGCGATCTGAGCGTCGAAGCCGCCCGCTTGCAGAGTGGCTAGGAACGCCTCGAAGGGGTGCAGGTACTCCAGCGCGCTGGTCTCGGGCACGTCGCGGCCGTCGAGCAGGGCGTGGACGCGGACAGCCTTGATGCCTTCGTCGCGGGCGCGCAGGATCAGTGCCTTGAGATGGTCGATATGGCTGTGGACGTTGCCATCGGAAAACAGACCGAGAAAATGGATGACGCCGCGTCCGGCGCGGGCACCGGTGACGATCTGCTTCCAGGCCTCACCTTCCCAGATGGCGCCCGTTGCAATCGCGTCAGCGACCAGCGCCGCACCCTGGCTGTACACCTGGCCGGCACCGATGGCGTTGTGTCCGACTTCAGAGTTGCCCATGTCATCGTCCGAGGGCATGCCCACCGCCGTGCCATGGGCGTGCAGGCTGATGTTCGGATAAGCGGCGAAGAGTCGGTCAAGCGTCGGCTTGCGGGCGGCGGCGATGGCATTGCCTGCTTCAGACTTCGACAGGCCGTAACCGTCCATGACGATGATGACGAGCGGCCCCGGGATTCCCGGAAAGGTGGACAGTTTGTGCAGTGTCTGCGACATGGGAGCTTCCTGCTGGAAAACGGAAAATGGGCGGATTTGGATCCATTGGCGGCGGCAGGGCCTCCGCTTTGCGCGCACGACCGCCGCTTGACGAACTGTTTATTCCAGCATTGTAAACGTCACCGCCCGCGGCGGGGCGGTTGGGATGGCAGTGGCGTCAGGATTCCAGCGCGATGTGACGGCGCAGTTCCTTGTAGTGCTCGTCGCTGGTGTCGCCAAACAGCGGGTCGTGGCGGTGCGGCACGGCGTTCCTGACTGCCTCCCAGTCCGCTGCTGTCAGTACCTGGCCGGCCCGGGACAGGACGATTTCCTCTTCCTTGGCAATGTGGTTGCCGTAATACACCAGATAGGTCGCGGCGGTGACCTCCACTTCCGATTTTGGAAGAATTGATCCTGCCAGGATCTCGTCCAGAAGCGTGCGCAGGGACTCGCCGGCCCGCGCGATGATGCGATGTTCCTGGGTCAGGCGTGCAAGCGGCTGTTTCATGTCGGGACAATGCTCAGCCATGCGCGCGAAAGCGACGTCCTCGCGGGGATGATGCATATGGTCCGAGTAGTCCCGCAGGTAGGAGATGATATCCAGCATCAAGTCGTAATTGGGGTGGTTGTCGGAATGGAAGGCGTCCACCTGCTTGTGCAATAGCGCAAGCAGGCGGCCAAAGTAAGCGTGATCAAGATGCCATGCTTCAATCGGGTTGGTCATTGGGGATCCTTTCGCCTTCAGTTAAAACCATCCGGGAGATCCTGGTTTGACGCAAATCAACCCGCGGCCACAAAAATAGTCGAGCGTGATCAGGGCTGCTGCTTGCCAGGTTGCTTCAGCAGCCGGTATTTGCACCAGGCCGCCAGCGTAAAGGTATCCTGCACCTCGGAGCGTTCGATCATGCGCTCAAACTCGGGAAAGTCGAAGAATTGGAACTCGCCAAGACCCAATTCCCCATCCTGTCGCGTGGTGAGACGTCCACCTTCGGCCACAAAAAGTTGCACCCGTGCCGCCAAGATGCCGGAATCCGGCGTAATAAACCCCAGGGAGCGAATGCATTGCGGCTCGGCAACCACCCCGGTTTCTTCCAGCAATTCGCGCAACGCCGAGGATTTTTCCTCTTCACCTTCGTCCACGAAGCCGTGCGGTATTTCCAGTGAAAAGTCGCGCAAGGCCGGGCGATAAATGCTGATTAATCCTACCTGCTCATTGACGATCGGCAAAATAGCCACGCCGGTCACCATGTTTGGGCCGGCGTATTTTGGCGCCACCACCAGATAGTCTTTGACTTCATTGCCGGCGGGGTCGGTGACATGGTCGAAATAGACAAAGAATTTCGAGTTTTCGCAGGCCAGTCGTCGGCCCAGCACCGTAATCCCTGATTTCTTGATCATTTTTTCTTCTGCAGGTTGAGGGATCCCACGCCTCATATGGTGACCCGAAAATCCCTTAGTTCGTCTTGATGCCCGCGGTCTTGATGACCTTTGCCCAGGTGGCCGCTTCCTTCGCCACGTAATCGGAGAACTCCCTTGGAGAGGCGCTGCCCGCCACGTCCACGTTCTGGGCGGCGATCTTGCTGCGCACATCGTCCATCTGCTGCATATTTACGATGGCCTGATGTATCTTCTCGGTCACCGCCGCCGGTGTTGCAGACGCGACAAACACGCCCCACCAAACGCCGAATTCGTAACCAGGCAGTCCCGCTTCATTGATGGTGGGCGTATCGGGCAGGGCTGCATTGCGCTTGAGCGAAGTCACGGCCAACGCACGTACTTCGCCCCCTTTGACTGCTCCCATGAGCGCCGGCATGGTCGTGATCATTACGTCCAGACGCCGCGCGATCAGATCGGTCACGCCATCGGCCGAGCCTTTGTAGGGCACATGCACCATGTCCACATTGGCCATGATCTTGAATAGTTCGGTTGCCATGTGCGGCGTGCTGCCCAGGCCGGAGGATCCGTAGTTGAGCAGACTCTTGCTCGCCCGTGCCAGCGCAATCAGTTCTTTCACATTCTTTGCCGGGAGGTTGTTGCGCACGGCAAGGATGTTCGGTCCCGATGCGACCATCGATACTGCGGCCAGATCCTTGATCGGGTCGTAGGGCAGGCTGGCCATCAGGCTCTGGTTCACCACGATGGGACCGGGGCTGGTCAGGAGCAGGGTATGGCCGTCCGGATTGGACTTGGCCACCTGGTCCGCCGCGATATTGCCACCTGCGCCGGGTCGGTTCTCGACAATGACGGACTTTCCCCAGGCTTCCTGAAGTTTCTGGGCAACCAGGCGCCCGGCGAAATCAACGCCGGCACCCGGGGCGAAGCCCACCAGTAGCCGGATGGTTCGGGTCGGGTACTCCAGTGGTGTGGCGGCCTGTGCGGCCGCTGCAAAAAAAACTGTCGATATACAAAACAGCAGTCCGGCTTTCATGGTTCTACGCATCTCGTCCTCACTTGATTCGATCGGTGGTTTCTTGAATTTGTCTAGACCAGCAATCCCGGCCGTTTGACGTATTGTTCTTTGATGGCATCGGCGACCCAGCAAGCGAGTGCACCGACGGTTTCCGTTGGTGCGTTGGCGCTGTTTTGTGGAAAGGCGCTGGCGCCAATGACGAACACATTGGGCACGTCCCAGGACTGCAGGTATTTGTTCAGGACGCTGGTGGACGGGTCGCTGCCCATGATCACACCGCCGGTGTTGTGATTGACCTGATAAGGGACGATGTTGTACTTCCCGCTCACCGGGTTGGAACTCATCTTCGAGGGATTGAGCGCCTTCGCGATCTCGGCCGCTTTCTTGGTGACGTAGGCCGACATTTTCAAATCAGGCTCGCGCCAGTCGAAGCTCATACGGATGAGCGGCAGGCCGTTGGCATCCTTGTAAGTGGGGTCCAGATCAAGGTAATTGGTGCGGTAGCTCTGACAACCGCCATGCGAGCTGATGGCGAAGCTGCGATCGTAGTAGTGCGCGACGGCCTTCTTCCAGCCCGAGCCCCAGGACGCGGTGCCCGAGGGCACCGGATGGTTGTTGATGGGCGCGGCGCCACGGCTGTTGACCACGATGTAACCGCCGCCGATGAACCCCATGCCGCTGTGATCGTAGTTGTCCCCGTTGTAGTCGTCGATGGCGGTGCAACTGCCCCCGCCGCCCATGAAGCTGTTGAAAGTCTTGTCCTCGAAGAAAAGCTTGACTGATCCGGTGGCCTGGTAGGAATAGTTGCGGCCAACCACGCCGGTATTGCTGACCGGGTCGTAGGGCTTGCCGATGCCCGAGAGCAGCAGCAGGCGCGTGTTGTTGAAGGTATAGGAGGTGATGATGACGATGTCAGCGGGTTGCTCCACCGTGCGGCCGCGCGCGTCGATGTAGGTAACGCCTACGGCACGCTTGCCATCGGAATCCAGATTGACCTTGATCACGTTGCACAGCGCCCGCAGTTCGAAGTTCGAGCGTTTCATCGCCGCTGGCAGTACGGCGGTCAGGGGGCTGCCCTTGGCGCCCATGGCGCATGTAAAGCTCGAGCAGAAGCCGCCGCGCTGGCACTGTCCCAGCATGAGCTTGTAAAGGTTGGTGTACTCGCGCGTGGATCCCGAGGTTGGTGGCGAGAAGGGCGTGAAGCCCAGCGAGGCGGCAGCCTGGCCGAACAGGTGCCCGGCGTGCGTGGCCTGTGTCGGCGGATTGGGATACTCGCGCGAGCGTGCACCCTCGAATGGGTTGCCTCCCGTCTGGATCTCGCCATTGAGGTTTCCTGCCTTGCCGCTGACACCATAGATATGCTCGAACTGGTCGTAATAGGGTTCCAGTTCGTCGTAAGTGATGCCCCAGTCCTGGTTGGTGCAGTCTTCGGGCATGTGCTTCTTGCCGTAGCGCTCGACGGTTCGGGAATGCGTCTCGAAATCCCATGGCAGGAAGCGCCATGAAAGTCCGCCCCATAGCACACCGGCGCCACCCACGCATTCGCCCATGCGGAACGAGCCGATTTCGCGCATGGGCAGCGCGGTCTCGCTCATGGCATTGCGAAAGGTGATGGTCTCGCGCGACAGGTTCTGGATCAGATTGCTGCGGCTGTCATGCCGGAATTCGTCATGTGCGTAGGGCATGGCAAAGTCCTGTGCAGGATCGACCATGCGCCCGCGTTCCAGTCCCACCACCGAGAGTCCGGCCGCGGCCAGTTCCTGGCATATGATAGAGCCTGCTACGCCCACGCCAACGACAACGGCATCGACCGGCTTGAGTTTGGTGACGGTCATTTGGGCGCCCCTGCGGGCTTGATGCGAATATGCTTCGGACTGCCCTGGGCATCCACCTGCACCCGGCCCTGTTCGATGTCGAGGATGCTGACCGGCTCAGTGACACGATAGGGTTCGTCATGCCTGCCAATCAGGTCGACATAATTGGCGGCTGCGACGCCGGGAAAACCGACCAGTTTCCAGCCGATCTTGTCATGATTGCCGCCATAGAGCGGGTCGGCAAAGAAGCCTTCCTCGGTGTTTTTCCAAAGCATATTGAAAAAACGCTTTGAGCCGAGCGACTCGAGCTCGATTTTTCCATCCTGGAGTTCCTTCAGGATGCCATCCTGTATATCAACAGGCAGCGCATCGAAATTGCGGCCATGCACGCGCGCGCAGTGCAGATTGGTTTCGCGGATGCCGGCGCGGTAGATTTCCTGCGGAGTCAGCCGTGACTGATTGCCCTGCTGTGGGGAACCGTCCTGCCAGGGGCCCATGCGATAGAGGCGGCTGGCGCTGCCCCAGCCGCTGGCCAGCTGCCGATCGATGAAACAGGTGACATTGGCTTCCTTCGCACCCGGTCCGAGTTCGTCGGCAGGAATAAGGCGTGCGAGGGCGGCATCAATGAAGCGCGCTTCGGCGCGCGTCAGGAACAGCCAGGCGTTCGCCGGTGCTGCACTTGAGTCTGGCATGGTTTCCCCTCTGGTTCAGGTCGATGTCCGTTGCCTGATTTAGAGGCATGGAGGTTTGCAGGAGACGCTATCGGGGATGCATCACAGCATCGATTCACAACATCGGATCGTGGCGTCTTTGTCGCCGCGTATGGTATATGATTAAAAAAAGTTTTGCCCGCCCAAAAAGCGATAATTCCGCCGGGCGAGGGCGAATTGGGAACGCTGTACAAATATTGAGTCTGGAAAAAAGTTCAGAGTGTTCCACTCTGAAGTGGGCGCATACGAGGGGCGCCGCCCACGTGTTCGAGTATTTCAAGAAATTGACGAAAACAACGCATAAAATCAAGGGGGGGTAATGGCTATATCACGACGCGTCGCAGGCATCGCTGCGCTGCTTGCAGGTTGCATCACCGGCAGTGTGCAGGCACAGGTACAAACCTATCCATACAAACCGGTGCGGGTGATATTTCCCTTCGCCGCGGGTGGCGCAGGCGACATCATCGCGCGCACCTATGGCCAGAAATTCAGCGAGAAATTCGGCCAGCCCTGGGTGCTGGAAAATCGCGCCGGGGCCGGCTCGACCATTGGCGCGGACGCCGTGGCCAAGTCAGCACCGGATGGCTACACGCTGCTCCTGGGCACGCTGACCTTTGCGGTCTCTGCGGCCACCTACAAGAAGCTGCCCTACGATCCGATCAAGGACTTCACCGCAGTCGCGCCATTGGGCATGGCCGTGAGTCTGCTGGCCGTGACGCCGACGCTGGAAGCAAAGTCCGTAAAGGAGTTGATTGCGCTCGCCAAGGCGCAGCCGGGCAAGCTCACTTTCGCCTCGGCAGGCCAGGGCAGCACGGGACATCTTTCGGGTGAACTTTTCATGCGCATGGCCGGCATCGAAATGCTGCATGTTCCTTACCAGGGAACCGGTGCCGCGATGAATGATCTGTTCGCCGGGCGCAGCAATATGATATTCGAACCCATGGCCACCATGTACCCGAACGTGCGCTCAGGCAAGATGCGCGCACTGGCAGTCACCACCGCGAAACGATCGCAGGCCGCGCCGGATATTCCCACGCTGGTGGAGCAGGGAGTGGCCGGCTATGACGTGGCTACCTGGTACGGCATCATGGGGCCGGGTGGTGTGCCCTCGGCGATCGTCGACAAGCTCAATGTCGCTCTGCTGGAATTCGTCGCCAATGCCGAAGTGAAGGAAAAGATGGCCTCGCTGGGCGTGGAGCAATTGAGCATGACGCCGGCTGAATTCGCTCAGCGCATTCGCAGCGATATCAACCGCTGGAGCGAAGTCGCCAAGGCGGCCAACGTCAGTTTCTGATGCAGGTCTGTCAGCCAGGCTGAAACTCGCTCTTGGCTGAACCGCAATCGGGGCAACCCCAATCCTCAGGGATGTCTTCCCAGCGCGTGCCGGGCTCGATGAATTCATCGGGCAGGCCGGCGCGCTCGTTGTACACAAACCCGCATGGACCACAACGGTATAAGCGGAATTTCTTCACTTCCTCGTTCATGCTTTTTCCTCTACTGGATTAAGGTGTTTCGAACGGGTGTTCCGAACTGATGTTCCGAACGATGCGCCCCGGAGGCGAGTTCCTGCATGCGCCATGCCCCGCCGGGAAGATCGTAGACCTTCTCTTCGTGCAGGGAGCGAATCGTATCAGGATCGAAATGAGGGAAGGGCGCCGGCAATTATATTTTTATTGGGGAGTATCTGCGTCGCGGACCAAGCTTGGCTATCTCCACGCATTTGCTGACCGACATTGGCGGACGCCCAGTTCAACCTGTACGATTCGGATTGCCTGGAAATATCACGAGTCAACATTGGAACCTTGCTGGAGCAAATATGTCGCGCATTGAACTGCCCGTTCCAGAAACGATGAACCCAGAGCAGCGCAAAGTCTACGACCGGTTGATTGCGTCGCGCGGAAAAATCGGCGGGCCGTTCCGGGTCGCGCTGGTGCGACCGGAAATCGCCGAGCGCATGCAGCAGGTAGGCCTCTTGTACAAGGACGGCGCGAAGCTGACGCCCAAATTGCGCGAACTGCTCATTCTTGTTACTGCGCGTTTCTGGAATGCCAAGTTCGAGTGGTGGAACCATGTCGCCACCGGGTTGAAGGCGGGTCTGAGCGAAGAGGTGCTGATGGCATTGCGCGACAAGCGCCGTCCGCCTTTCAAGCAGGCCGACGAAGAAGCGGTTTATGATTTCCTGATCGAGCTTTACGAACAGCACAAGGTTTCACAGGCCAGTCACGATCGGATCGTGAGTTTGCTGGGAACGATCGGCGCCGTGGAACTGAGCACCGCGGCGGGTTATTACAGCATGGCGGCATTCATGCTGATCGCGCATGATATCGGGATACCGGTCAGCACCATCTCGGATCTCGAGACCATGCCGGATTGAGTGGATGCGGTTTTCGTAAGCTGTTTTCGGGAGATGAGCATGATTGCGAAGATGCAAACAGGGATCGCGGCAGTTTGCCTGATGCTGATGAGTGCGACTGCGTTGGCGCAAGGCGCTTACCCCAACCGTCCAGTCAGGCTGCTGGTTCCCTATCCTCCCGGTGGCAGCACGACGACGGTGACCCATCTGGTGGGGCAGAAGTTGGGGGTGAATCTCGGCCAGCAAGTGTTAATTGATAATCGTCCCGGCGGCAATACCGTCATCGGGACACAGGCATTGGTCAGGTCCCCCGCGGATGGTTACACGATTTTGCTGATCACCAGTTCGCATGTCATCAATCCGCTGGTGATGCACGATCTGCCCTATGACAGCATCAAGGATTTTGCCGCGATTGGAACGCTGGTGAACACCTATTACACGCTGACCGTGCATCCGTCGGTGCCCGCCAATACGCTGCGGGAGTTCATTGCGTTAGCCAAGGCAAAACCCGGGACACTCAACTATGGTTCGGTTGGCAGCGGCGGTATCATTCATCTGGCCGCGGAGCTGTTCAATTCAGTCGCCGGCGTAAAGACGCAGCAGGTGCCGTACAAGGGCACGGGGCCATCGGTCACCGATCTGGTTGGCGGGCGCATCCAGTTCATCATCAACAACACACTCAATCTGGCACCCATGGTCAAGGCCGGAAAAATCCGGGCACTGGCCGTGTCCGGCAACAATCGCTCATCGGCATTGCCCGATGTGCCGACCTTTGCCGAGGCTGGACTTCCAGCTTACAACGCCGGCAACTGGTTTGGCATTCTCGCCCCTGCCGCAACGCCGCGGGATCTCGTCGTCAGGTTGTCAGCGGAACTGACCAAGGTCATGTTGATGCCGGAGGTAAAGGAGCAATTGAACAATGAAGGGCTGGACCCATTCATTTCCACACCCGAGCAATTTGCGGCATTGATGAAGAGTGAAATGGCCAAGTTTGCAAAGCTCGTGGAGTCGGCCAACATCAAGCTGGAAAACTGATGGCTTCCCAACGAGGTTTAACCATGATACGCACTATTCTGTCCCTGGCTTTTGTCGCGACCCTCCCGCTGTGCCTGTCGCCATCGGCATGGGCGCAGCAGTCGGAGCGCTTTCCATCGCAGCCGGTGAAAATTGTCGTGCCGTTTGCACCGGGTGGTTCCGTCGATCTGATTGCGAGGCTGGTGGCCAACGAGTCGGAAAGGATCCTCGGCGGCAAGGTTATCGTTGAGAATCGCGGTGGCGCCGGCACGCTGATCGGCACGCGCGCGGTGGTGCAATCCCGGCCTGACGGCTACACCTTGTTGCTGAGCACATCGACCGTGATGACCAATGCGCTGGCGCACAAGACACCGGGCTATGCCATGAGCGA
>CANKAJ010000078.1 GCA_947479645.1 Betaproteobacteria bacterium
AAGCGCACTGAGCATATCGGCACGGCAGCCGCCTCTCCTTTATTTGGAATGATGTCCGGTGCGGTTTGGTTGCTTGTGCAACACAGGTTTCAACTTACAAGAGGAGTGTCAGCATGTCGGACAAAGTCGTTATCAAGACCGTCGAAGAACTCAAGACCTGGGTCGGCAAGGAAGTGGCCATCGGTAACTGGATTACCATTACCCAGGACTTGATAAACAAGTTCGCTGAAGCTTCAGGCGATTACCAGTGGATCCACGTCGACGTTGAGCGCTGCAAGAAGGAGTCGCCGTTCAAGAGCACCATTGCTCATGGAAATCTTACTTTTTGTGTTCTGTCCTCTATCGCCCGAAATGCCGATGTGGAGCTTCCGCCGGCGAAAATGGGCGTAAATTACGGCAGCAACAAGATTCGTTATACCGGGATAGTGCCAGTCGGATCGCGTGTTCGGGGTCGCTACAAGTTGCTCGAAGTCAAAGATGTTGATGCCAAGACCATAATGGTCAATTGGGGAGTGACTGGCGAAATTGAAGGCGGCGAAAAGCCGGTCCTGATCGCTGAAACGCTGTCACGTCGGTCAGCGTAACGCAGTCACCCTGCCGGTAACGGCAGGGTTTGCGCCAGCCTAGCCATATCCAGCCAGTATCAATACGGTTTCTTGTCGGGGTGTCATGACCATTTCAGGCTGGATAGAGGGCAAGGTAACAGCGCTGAGGAAGTGGACTGACACGCTCTTTTCGATTCGTATTGAAGCTGAAGCGATTTCTTTCGAAGCAGGCCAATTCCTAAAGCTTGCCCTGCCAGTAGCGGACCAAATGATTGGCCGCCCTTACTCGTTTGTGAATGCACCGGACGAGCATCCCTATGAATTTTATTGCGTAGTCGTTCCCGATGGCCCATTGAGCACGCGATTGGCGGCATTGGTACCGGGCGATTCAGTATATCTGGCGCCGCGACCGACAGGCTTCCTTGTTCTGTCCGAAGTACAGGATTCCGAAAGCCTCTGGTTGCTGTGCACTGGTACCGGAATAGGCCCTTTTTTGTCCATGCTCAAGACCAGTGCGGCCTGGAACCGATTCCGGCATGTCGTATTGGTGCACGGAGCAAGGCATGTCAGTGAATTGACCTATCGTGACACAGTCGCGACGATCAGCGCGGCACATCCGGAACAGTTTCGTTTAATTAGTCTTGTTTCGCGTGACCCGTTGCCGGATGCTCCAGCTATGCTCGCAGGAAGGATCCCTCAGGCGATTACGAGCGGTCGGCTGCAACAGATCGCCGGTATACCGCTGACTGCAGCTAGTGCTCAAGTCATGCTCTGCGGTAATCCATCCATGGTAGAGGAAGTCACCGAAGTCTTGAAGGTGGCAGGAATGAGGAAGCATCGCCGTCGCAGTCCGGGCCATATTACTGCGGAGAATTATTGGTGAGAAATGCCTTGTTGATTTTCTGGCGAGTCTTGATCACAATTTGGCTTCTGTCCCTCGTTGGTTGCAGTGCCGTACGCATAAGCTATAACAATGCTGAAATTCTTGCGCGCTACAGAGCGTCTGATTATGTCGATCTGACTTCAGCGCAGGTTGAAGAATTCAAATTGCGATTTACGGTTTTGCACCGGTGGCATCGGGAGCGTGAGCTCCCCGAATATATGTTATTGCTGCAAAGTGCCGGCGGCAGGATTGCGAAGGGAGTCACCGCAGAAGATGTGAGCTGGGCAATAGTCAACTTGCGCATGCACTATCGATTGGTTACCTCTCGCGCCGCAGAAGAGTCAGCGTCTCTGCTGGCTGGTCTTGATGCGGGGCAGCTGGTCGACCTGGAGAAGAATTTCATTGAAAGTAATGTGAAGTTCGAGAAGGAAAATCTTGCGGGTGATGCGCGACGCATGCGCCGCAAGCACATTCAGAAGATTGAAGGTTATGTTACGGACTGGACCGGGACCTTGACTGACCAGCAGCTAGTGCGTATCAGTGGCTTTGTTGATCACTACATGAGTGTAATGTCATTGCGTTTGGAGGATCGCCGACGTTGGCAGCATGAAATGCTGACATTGCTGCGCACCGAGCGCGACCCGGCACGGTTGGCTCCCAGACTCGTGGCCATGTTTGCTCGCCCGGAGAATGCCAGGACGCCGAAATATCAGGAGGTAATGACCCGTTACGAAGCAGTCATCGGTGAACTCGTTGTTGATCTTGATCGCATGCTGACACCAGAACAACGTGCCCGTGCATTGAAGCGCATGCAGGGATATGTGGATGATCTGGCTGCGCTGACAGGCCGGAGGCCTGTACCCGCCCCGTCCTGAATTGCGCGTTGCCCATGGCTGGCAGGCCAACACTGGTTTATTCTCACGCTAATGGTTTTTCAGGGGCGTGTTATCGCAAGTTATATACGTATCTCGACGATGATTTTGAGATACTTTATATTGATCGTTTCGGGCATGATCCTCGCTATCCGGTGTCCGACGGCTGGTCAAGACTCGCAGTGCAGTTGCAGGACTTCAATGCCGCGCGTGCGCACGGGCCCGTGATTGGTGTCGGGCATTCATTGGGTGGCTATCTGAATGTTCTTGCCGCAGTTCAGCGCCCCGAGCTGTTTTCGGCCATCATTCTTCTGGACTCTCCGTTGCTGGGTCCCTGGACTGGAACCGCGCTGCAACTGGTCAAGCGTCTCGGGTTTGCAGATCGAGTCACGCCTGCACGGATCACGCTTGAGCGTCGCCGGCGCTGGGCGAATCTCGATGCGGTCTATCAGCACTTTCAGGTCAGGGCTCCGTTCCGCTATTTCGATCCCAACTGCCTGCGAGACTATGCGCACTTTGGCACAGTTGCCGCTGCGGGAGGGGTGCAGTTGGCATTTGATCCGGATGTGGAATGTCGAATCTATTGGACCATTCCGCATGATCTGGCGAGGCAGATGCAAGGCCTTAAGCTACCTGCCGGATTTATTGGTGGTCGCCAGTCTTTGGAATTACGGCGCGCAGGGCTTGGTATTATGCGACGATATTTTCACGTGAACCTGATCGATGGCAGCCATCTTTTTCCATTCGAACATCCTCGAAGTGCCGCGGCTGCAGTGCGTGGAATGTGGCAACTTTTAAAAGGGAAATCGCTCTAGTGTGATTGACCTGCCGCAGGAAGTTCTGTTGCCGGGTCGCACGGGCAGTATTTTTTCTGAATCGGTATAGTCTCAATATGAGCGTTCGAGAATGTGCGCTCGCATCGCCATAAATTCAGACCATCACTTTTTAATTGAGGAGCCTGCCATGCGCAATGTAATGCTGTTTGTTTTGCTGGGAATCGGCATGACGTTTAACGTATATGCCGAAATATCGGAACCGGCGCCTGCCGTGCGTAGTGATCCGGATTTTGACAACGGGAGGAAAGCGCTGGAAGCGCAGAACTGGAAGCTGGCGATCGAAAATTTCAGCAAAGTGGCGGCCAAAGATCAGAAGAATGCCGATGCGCAAAATGGGCTCGGATATGCCTGGCGAAAATCAGGCAATCTGGAACTGGCCTTCAAGCATTACAACGAAGCGCTCAGGCTGGACCCGCGTCATCGTGGCGCGCATGAGTACATCGGGGAGGCCTATCTGATGGCAAACAATCTGGCCAAGGCCGAAGAGCATCTTACGGCTCTCGACAAGCTATGTTTCTTTCCTTGTGAAGAATATACGGATCTGAAAAAGGCGGTAGAGGAATACAAGCGCGGCAAAAAATAAACGTCCGGCAATTGCATTGCAAAAGGATCGGCAATGACTATCTGGAGATGACGATCTCCTGATGCATTTAACTATCTGGCAGGATGCCGGATTTGTGCAGAAGTTTTCGGTGCGCAAAGACTAACGAATTTACTTGATGCGTCCACAAAGTGACGCAAGAGGGCAACGAGGCGACCGACCACGAACGGGAGGCGCCTCGCCGCGCCGGAATTACTTCAGGTGTTTGCTGACGAGCTTGGTCATCTCAAACATGGAGACCTGCTTCTTGCCGCCGAAGACTTCCTTCAGCTTTTCATCGGCGTTGATGTTGCGCCGGTTCTTGGCATCTTGCAGATCGTGCTTCTTGATGTAAGCCCAGATTTTTTTGGTGACCTCGGTACGCGGCATCGCGCCGTTACCAATTACCGCGCCTAGAGCTGCGCTCACGGTCATCGGCTTCATGAATGCTGCATTTGGTTTTCTCTTTGCTGCCTTCTTAGCCGGTGCCTTAGCAGGCTTCTTAGTCGGCGCCTTAGCTGGCTTCTTGGTGACAACCTTTTTCTTTGTGGCCATATGTACTCCCTCCAAAACGTTGCGGGGTATGTGATTGGAATTGCACAAATGCGTGCGCGCTGAGAATGCTTCAATGAAGCAGCATTGTCAACGGCTCAAACACCACTTTTGAGGCATATTCTCCTATGTGAACGGTCCTCGTTCCGAATGAAGAAATCGGAATGAGTGGTGCGTTGGTGCAGGCGGCATGCCCTATAATGGACGCAGTCTAGAATTTCGTTCCAGCCAACGTCGTCATGCCGGGGTTTCTGTGGGGCGCGAAAGTGTGGCATTTCGGGCGCACAATTTCAGCCAGATTCCATTGGCCCATGGTGAATTGACCTGTTTCGCTTTTTCCCTACACCAGGAGCTGCGCGTGGACTATGTCCTCGCTTGACGTCAAAGTTCCAGCTATGACTATGCCGAACTGGACGATAACCCGCTAATCCGGCGTCAAGTTCTGATGGGTCAAGCCGTACCAGCAGATTGCTCAGACTATGCTGTAATTATGATTCATTCCAACATTGAATTCACAAGATAAATCGCTTTCGATATCGGGCGAGTCCTCTACGCTGGACCCTCAGGTAAGGGTGCTATTGAGTAACCTGGTAAAGGAGTCCCAACCCTCGTATGCCGCCCTGGGTCCGGTGCTGGCAAGGCAGCACTACCGCCAATCGCGACTTGGTCTGCAATCGCCGTCGCTCCGAGTCTCCGATGTGCAGATGTTGGCAGCGGCGACATCGGCCGGTTTACTGGCAATTCGCTTATATCGCCCCGTTCTGTTGAACGGGAGTGTCAGCCCCAAGCCTTTGCCCTGCGTCATTTTCTTTCATGGTGGTGGCTGGGTATTGGGCGATCTGGATACCCACGATGGGCTCTGTCGTGCGTTGGCGCAGGCCGGACAGTGTGCCGTCGCTGCCGTGGATTACCGATTGGCCCCCGAGTACCGTTTCCCGTCGGCGGTCGAGGATGCCGTTGCGGCGACAGAATGGATTGCCTCTCAGGCCGAAGCACTAGGCCTTGATGCAGCCCGCCTGGTCATCGCCGGAGACAGTGCGGGAGGCAATCTGGCTGCCGTGACGGCAATAGCCCTTCGCGGCAGCCAGGTCCAGCCTGTCATGCAACTGTTGTTCTACCCGGCGACTGACCTCGCGCACGACATGGATTCACACCGCCGCCTGGCAACCGGATACGGGCTGACACTCTCCAGCATGATGTGGTTTCGCTCCCAGTATCTCTCCAGCGAGACGCAGATTGGCGACTGGCGGGCGTCGCCTTTGCGGGCCAGGGACCATTCCGGTCTGCCGCGAGCATGCATTATCACCGCTGGTTTTGACCCGCTGCGCGATGAAGGCCGCGCCTACGCAGAATGCCTGCATGCTGCGGGCGTGAGCGTCACCTACGAGTGCTTTGGCGGCATGATCCACGGGTTCATGCTGATGACAGGCGTGCTCGCTGCAGGCGGGCATGCCATTTATCGTGCCGGACAGGCCTTGCGCGATGTGTTTAACAACCCTGAGCGCCAGTCTGCGAGGTGATTCCGGATATTTTGCAAAACCGCCCGCCAAGCCGCTTAAAACGCGATTTGAGCGCATTCGGGACTTGCCTCGACCTTGGGGCGGTGCCGAGGCGGTGGCAGCCCCAGGTGCCTTTACACATGAAAATTAGAGGGTGTTGATGAAGCGTCAGCAGCGATGGCCGCTAGGCCGCCAGTCCCAGGTTGCCGTCAGCGAAGAGGGGGGCGTACGCTTCCTGCATATTGGAGGAGACGCCATTCAGAGCGCCATGCGCTTGTCGGCCCCCGACAAGCTGGAACTGCATTACAACCGAGCCATGATGTCCTTTTTGCTGTTCCATCCTGATCCGCGCCAGGTTTTGATGATTGGCCTGGGGGGCGGTTCCATGGCGCGATTTCTGTACCGCTCCTATCCTCGCTGCCAGGTCACTGCCGTCGAGGTCAATGCCGAAGTGGTGGCCGCTGCAAGGCGCTATTTCGATCTTCCGGCCGATGACCCGCGATTTTCGACCGTGCTCGATGACGGTGCGGACTGGGTGACGGCGCATCCTGACAGTGCCGATGTGTTATTGCTGGACGCCTTCGATGATGGCAGGCAGGTGCAGGCGCTGTGCAGCCTTGATTTCTACGGCAAGGCGTTCGAGGCGCTCGAGGAGCGGGGTGTGCTCGTGCAGAACTTCATGTCTGACGACGATCGCATCGATATTTACGCCGAGCGAATTGAACAGGTCTTCGACAGGCGTGTGGTGTTGGTGCAGGCGGCCGACCGCGTGAATACCATCGTGCTGGCATTCAAGGGGGCCCCCGCGCGAATTGCATGGAGTACGCTGGAGGCGCGTGCGCAAGTGCTTACAGAGCAGTTTGGACTGCCCGGGAATCACTATCTGGCCTCGCTGAGGCGCATCAATGTGCCGCCAGGCAGCAGCAGCCGGGTTTTACACTACTGACTGTTGTTGCGGTTCACTGTCAGGCGGAGGCGGGTCCGAAATTTACCTGGCCGATGCCACCATTCCCATCCAGAACATTCTGCGATCGGGGCCCGTGTCAACATCGTAGTGGGTGACGAAACTCAGTTTGCCATCGCTCCCGATTCGGTAGGTGGTGAGTCGGGCCGGTAGCGTGGTGGCGCCTGAGGCATCGCGAACTGACATGGCAGAAATGCTGGCCGCGACCAGCATGCGCCCGCTCGGGTCGATGGCAAAAGTGCGTACATGGATGCTGTGCAGGTCGGCGTGCTGGATCAGGGTTGGTTCACCGGATTGCGGGTTGACCGAAAAGACCGAAATACTGTTCTCGCCGCCAGTGGCTACATTCCTGCCTTCAATCGAAGTGGTGGCACTGCAGCGGTTGGCAACGTAGACAAACCGGCCGCTGGGGTGCACGTGCACGGTTCCCACCATTTGCTGGTGCCCCATCGGATTTCCCGGATTGGCCAGGGTATCCCGGTCAAACAACGGCGTTGCGCTGATTGCATCGTCATTGATCGAAAAAACCTGAAGCTTGTTCTGACGCTCCAGGGCTGCAAACAGCCACCGTCCGGACGGATCGAAATCGATGTGGCGTGGCCCGAAGCCGTAACCCCCGTTGGGCGCGATTGAGGCGCGATTGCTCAGTACGCCGTCGCGGTAACTGAACACCTTAAGCGCGCCGGGGTCTTCGGGCTTGCCGGCTTCGGCATTGTTGCCACGCGTGACAATGATGACGGATTTTCCAGACGGCATCATCCGAACCTGATGCGGAAAGACGCCTGTATCGAGGTCGTCCTGTTGCGCCACATCGTCGGCAATCTGGCCTTCTTCAAGGATGCGGTGCACGGTCGCCCGGGCTGGCGAAGGATAGACCACGATCGCATGTTTGCCGAAAGCATCCAGCGTGACATGCACCGGACGCCACGGCAGCGGCAGCGGCGCCCCATAGGGTTCCAGCGCGGCGCTGTCCGGTTGAATCCGGAACGCGATACGATGGTGACTGGAGGCGGACGGACTGACGTATTTGCTGACATTGCTCGACACAACATAGAGATGAGCGCCGGCGGCGTCCGGCCACCCGTACTGGATATTGTCGGGTGCGCTGACCACGGCCGGCGTTTTCTGCAGGCTGCAGGTGTCAACGTTGACCTCGTAATGATGAAGTGCCGGGCCGACTGACGCGTATACGGCGACCTTGTGTGCAGTCGGTTTCGAGGATGGTGTTGCAGGCATGCTTGCGTCTCCTTGGCGGTATGGGCAGTCCCTTGACCACGGTATGGGCGGCAATCGCGGGGCGATTGCTCATCACTCCACGACACTTCACGAACGGAGCGCCTTACTCTTCCATTTTGATGTTCGCGGTTTTCACGACCTTGTCCCACTTGTCGTATTCGGCCAGGAACAGCTTTCTCAGTTCATCTATCGTGGACGGGGGCGCAGCTTCGGAAGAATTGGCTGCAAACGTTTTCTTCAGGTCAGGAGAATTGACGATCTGCGTGATCTCCTTGTTGAGGGCGGCAAGAATGTCCGGAGGCGTCTTCAGTGACGCATACAGCGTATAAGTATTGGACAGTTCGTATCCGGGCAGTCCCGACTCGGCAACTGTTACAATATCGGGGTATTGCAGCAGGCGCGAAGGACTCATGACTGCAATCAGCTTGACCTGGCCGGATTTGACCAATTGGTTCACGGACAGGCTGCCAAACAGCAACTGGATGCGGCCAGCGACCAGATCAACATTGGCCGGACCGTTGCCCTTGTACGGGATATGCACGATGTCCAGGCCCAGTGTTGATTTGATTATTTCGTAACCCAGGTGCGGCACCGATCCAGTGCCCGAGGAGCCGAAGTTGAGCTTGCCTGGGTATTCCTTTGCGTAGCTGATCATATCCTTGAAGTTGTTGGCAGGGACGGCGCTATGCGCAAATACCATGTAGTACTGTGTGGTCATGCGCGCCACCGGTGCAAAGGTCTGTCTGGGGTCAAAAGGGACCGCCTTCAACACGCCATTGATTACAAACGCGTTGCTGGTGCTCAGCAGCGTGTACCCGTCCGCTGGTGCTTCGGCGACCATCCGCGCGGCGATCGTCTCGTTGCCGCCAGACTGGGTTTCGACGATCACCGCAGTTCCAAGGCGTTGGCTGAGTTTGTCCACCACCAGGCGCGTCACGATGGTCAGACCGCCGCCGGGCGCTGTCGCGATGATGACGCGTATGGGCCTGGCAGGATATCCGCCCGGTGCGATGGTGATTTTCTGTTGTGCCAGCGCCAGACCCGTGAAGGAGGCGAGTACGGCACACAAGACCAGCGAACGGCGGGACACGATGATCATGAATCATTCCTCCAGCTTGATGTTGGCAGACTTGACGACCTTGTCCCACTTGTCGAATTCGGCGAGAAACAACTTGCGGAGTTCCTCGGGCGTATAGGGAGGGGACGCTTCGGAGGAGTCGGCGGCAAATTTTTCCTTCACGTCCGGCGCATTGACGATCTGCGCGATTTCCTTGTTGAGCCCGGCAATAATGGCGGACGAGGTTTTGATCGGTGCATAGAGAGAGTAGGTGTTGCTGAGCTCATACCCGGGCAGGCCCGACTCCGCGACCGTTGCCGTATCGGGATATTGCGGCAGTCGCGACGTGCTCATGACGGCAATCAGTTTCACATGCCCGGTCTTGACCAATTGGTTGACCGACAGGCTGCCAAACAGCAACTGGATGCGGCCGGCGACCAGATCGACATTGGCCGGGCCATTGCCCTTGTAGGGGATGTGCACGACGTCCACCCCGAGCGTGCTCTTGATGATTTCCATTCCCAGGTGCGGCACTGAGCCGTTTCCGGACGAACCGAAGTTGAGCTTGCCGGGATTGTTTTTTATGTAGGTAACCAGCTCCCTGAAGGAATTGGCAGGAACGGAGCTGTGCGCGAAGCCCAGGTAATACTGGGTTGTCATTCTCGCCACCGGCGCAAAGGTCTGGCGGATGTCAAAGGGCACGGCTTTCAACACGCCATTGATCACGAACGAATTGCTGGAACTGAGCAGCGTGTATCCGTCAGGGGGCGCGTCGGCCACGAGGCGAGCGGCGATGACGCCGGTGCCGCCCGACTGGACGTCGGCAATAAAGGCCGTGCCCAGCCTCACACTGAGCCGGTCGAGCACGAGGCGCGTGACGACATTGAGGCCGCCGCCAAGGGCTGAGGAGATGACCACCCGTACGGGCTTGGTGGGGTAAGCATTCGGGCCGATGCTGACTTTGGATTGAGCCTGTGCGCTCCCTGCAATACAAGTCAGCCCTGCGCATGTCAGTACGAAAATCACCGCGGAACGGCGGGCCACGCTAATCATGAATCGCTCCTCCAGGGAATGTCTCGATCGGTTATTGTGGCGCTGCGGATCGACTGGTTACCATGCGGCGTCCAGCACTTCGCCCAGCAGATCACGCTCCTTGATGAATTCGCGTTTGGGATCTGCATTGAAGTTCTTCATCGAGTTTTCCAGGATGATGGCGGCACTGCCCTTGGGGATGTCAAGGTCGCTGACTTTGCGTGGCATGCCAATGCAAGACAACTGCTGCTCCAGCAGATCGGCGGCACGTAATGGGGCATCGGCGACAGGGTCGCCTTCCTTCCATACGCCCATGGCGTCGGCAATGCGGCACATGGCCTCGGCATTGCGTGATCCAAGGTGACGCATGACCGTGGGCGCGAACGCGGCATTCGCTTCCCCCTGGCCGACCTGTTGGTGCAGGTTGAACAACGCGGAGGCAAACGCGTACACCACGCGGCCGACCCAGTGCTGCGGGCGTCCGCCGCCGTCATCCACATCACGATTTTGCAGATAGGTGGCGAGGCACAGATCGATGCGCACACTGACGTCATTCGGATCCGACAGGCGAGCAAGGCTGTTGCGCGACAAATCGAATACCTGCCTGCGGTTGTAGTCCGCCAGCGGCGTGGAGCGGATATAGCCCATGTTCTTGACTGCGGCCCAGTAATTGGTGGCGCCACTGGTGCACATCATGGAAACCGGCGCGGTCAGCAGCGCTTCGGGATCCCAGAACAGGGCCACCGGACGGGTCTTGGGATCAAAGAATTCCATGCGGTAATTGCCGGATTTCGCCGGCGAACCACCGCGGTTCTGCGCCGTGGTGCCGATGGTGAGCACGTTGATGATGGGCAGCTTGGGCGACATCAGCTTGGGGCTGATGGCGGCGCCGAATTCCGGATATTGGGTGCAGAGTTCCTCGGCTGGCCCCTTTTCGGCCAGCAGGATGGCGGTGATGCGTGTGCCCTGGATCACGCTGCCGCCGCCGACCGCGATCAGCAGATCGGCCTGCACGGCACGTGCCGCATCGCGCGCCGCGATCACATCGGTGATGGGGGTGTCCTTGCTCATTTCATCAAAAACACCGGCGAGTGAATCACCGAGCAGGGCACGCAAGCGCTCAATCAGTCCGGTCTTGCGTGACACCGAGCGTCCGCAGATGATGAAGGCGCGCTTGGCACGATTGCGCTTGAGTTCCGCTGGCAGACTGCCCAGCGAGTCCTTGCCGCAATACACGCGTGCGGCCGTTCCGGCGATGCGGAAATCATAGTTGTAGGGGGTGATGATGGCCATTTGCAAAGTCTCCCGGGTTGTCTCGGCGATTGTCGAATTTCAGGCTGTCAGCATGATCTTGCCGATATGCTGACTGGATTCCATGAGCGCGTGCGCGCTGGCGGCATCGGCGAGCGCAAAGGTCTTGTAGATGACCGGCTTGATCTTGCCTGCTTCAATCAATGGCCAGACTTTCTCGCGCAGGTTCCGGGTGATCGCGGCCTTGAATTCGACCGGGCGTGCACGCAGTGTCGAGCCCGTAATGCTCAGGCGCTTTTGCATTAGCGCGACGACATTGATCTCGGCCTTGGCGCCGCCCATGGTGGCGATATACACCAGCCGACCGTCCTCGGCCATGCACTGCAGATTGCGGTTCACATAGCTGCCACCGACCATATCCAGGACCACATCCACTCCCTTGCCGCCGGTGACTTCCTTGATGACTTTGACAAAATCCTCGGTGCGGTAATTGATGGCGCGATCGGCTCCCAGTTGCAGGCAGGCCGCGCATTTCTCATCGCTGCCGGCAGTGACGAAGACGCGATGGCCCAGCGCGTGGGCCAGCTGGATGGCGGTGACGCCGATGCCCGACGTGCCGCCCTGTACCAGCAGCGTCTCTTCGCCCTTGAGGGCGCCGCGGTCGAAGACGTTGCTCCATACCGTGAAAAAGGTTTCCGGCAGCGACCCGGCTTCGATGAGCGACAGCCCTTTGGGCACAGGGAGGCACTGCGGCGCGGGCGCGATGCAGTAGTCGGCGTAGCTGCCGCCCTGCACCAGCGCACAAACCTCGTCTCCCACCCGCCAGTCACTGACACCGTCGCCGACTGCCGCGATGGTGCCGGACAATTCCAGTCCCGGAATATCAGTGGTTCCCGGGGGTACCGGGTAATTGCCGCGGCGCTGCATGGTATCGGCACGGTTGATACCTGTCGCGGCCATGCGGATGAGCACTTCGCCACTGGCCGGTTGCGGTACTGGCCGCGTGCCCAACTTCAATACTTCGGGTTCGCCGTACTGGGTTATTTCAATGGCACGCATGGTGGCAGGTAGATTCATGGTCAGGCTCGCTGGGTTATTGGTATGTGTGTAGGTGGAAGACGACAGTCGTGAGTCCTGTCCCGGATAGGGGGCGAACCTGCAGCGGTAGTCTTGCAGATGGCCAATTCTATCCGCACTGGGGAGCGCACGCCTCTGCCGGGCGATGGCGAGGCAGGCGAAGCGATGAATGGCGTCTCGTACTGGCACTTTTGCGCAGTTGGCGCAACAATGGTGATGTCAGTCTTGAATGGGTTGGAGGAGATCGTCATGTCCTGTCGTAATACCTGTTCGATTTTGCGTTTTCCCTCGCCGTGGGTGACGACATGCATTGCGCTGCTGAGCCTGGTGTTCTGCAGCGCTGCTTCGGGCCAGGACGCACGTCGCGGTGATGTCGACGTCGATGTGATGTTGTCGGCCATCGTCAATGTGAGGATGAAGGCGCTTCCCGATGCGCGCTCGAATGCCACGCTTGGGGCGGAGCGCCAGGGCAGCGGTGTGGTCATTGACGACAAGGGGCACATTCTCACCATCGGCTACATTGTCACCGAGGCCGATGCCATCGAAGTGACCACGCAGAAGGGACGCACCGTGCCTGCCGTGCTGCAGGCTTATGACCACGCCACCGGTTTTGCTTTGCTGCAGGCGGGCATGCCGCTGGAGGTCACGCCGGTAACACTGGGTGACTCGGCGGCGCTGGCGCTGCGCGAGCCGGTCATGGTGCTGCCCGCTGGCGGGCGCGAGGCAGCGAGCATTGCCTACGTCGTATCCAAGCGCACATTTACCGGCGGCTGGGAGTATCTGCTCGATACCGCGATTTTCACTTCACCGCCGACCATGCAGTGGGCGGGGGCTGCGCTGATCAATCACGATGGCAAGCTGGTCGGCATAGGCTCGCTGCTGGTTCGCGACAGTGTGGAGCCCGGCACGCCGCTGCCGGGGAACATGTTCGTTCCCATTGATACGGTGAAACCGATACTTGCGGATCTGATCGAGAAGGGGCGGCGCAGCGGGCCGGTGCAGCCATGGCTGGGCATGTCCACCGAAGAGGCGCAGGGCCGGCTGTTCGTGACGCGGGTTTCGCCCGGCGGTCCGGCCGAGCGTGCTGGCGTGCGACGCGGCGACCTCGTCCTCGGCGTTGGCAGTACCGCGGTCAAATCGCTGGAGGAGTTCTATCGCAGCATGTGGGCGCTCGGAGCGGCGGGTGTCGATATCCCGTTGAAGATGCTGCAGGGCGCGGATCTGCGCGAGGTGCGGGTGCGTTCCATGGACCGGCTGGACTATTTCCGCGAGAAGCCGGCATTGTGATTCTTGTTGCGGGCAGGGCAACGGGTATACTGCAGCCCCACGCATAATCCGCAGGCGGCCCATTCCGCCACCGAGCAAAATCATGAGCCAACCTGCTGCAGGCAGCTACGACCACTTTGCTGGAACGGCCGAAGTTCAGGAGCGTCACCGCTTCGACATCGGTGCCCTCGAAGCGTATTTGAGCCATCAGATAGACGGCTTCAAAGGGCCGCTGACGGTGGAGCAGTTCAAGGGCGGGCAGTCCAACCCGACCTACCGGCTGAGCGCCGGCGCTCGCCGCTATGTCATGCGCGCCAAACCCGGCCCCGCGGCCAAGCTGCTGCCGTCGGCGCACGCGGTGGACCGCGAATATCGCGTAATGACGGCGCTGGCCAAAGCCGGGTTTCCGGTGCCGAAGACCTATTGCCTGTGCGAGGATGAGTCCGTCATTGGCCGCGCCTTCATGGTGATGGATTGCGTCGAGGGGCGCATTCTGTGGGACCAGTCGCTACCGGGCATGAGCGTTGCGGAACGCGCCGCCACTTACGATGAGATGAATCGGGTCATCGCGGCGCTGCATAAGGTCGATATCCAGGCGGTCGGCCTTGGCGACTACGGTCGCCCGGGCAATTATTTCGGGCGCCAGATCGGCCGTTGGTCAAAGCAGTATCGCGCCACCGAGACCGAGACCATGCCGGCGATGGACAATCTGATCGCCTGGCTGCCGGAGAACATTCCGGCGGGTGACGAAACCTCGGTGGTACACGGTGACTACCGCATGGACAACATGATTTTCCATCCGACCGAACCGCGCGTGCTGGCCGTGCTCGACTGGGAGTTGTCGACGCTGGGTCATCCGCTGGCCGATATTTCGTATCAATGCATGAGTTGGCACATTCCGCCGGGTGCCTTCCGCGGTATCAACGGTCTTGATCTCAACTCGCTGGGCATTCCGGCCGAAGCCGATTATGTCGCTGCCTATTGCCGGCGCACGGGACGGGAACGCATCGACAATTGGGACTTCTACCTCGCCTACAACCTGTTTCGCATTGCCGCCATTCTGCAGGGCGTGAAGAAACGTGCGCTTGAGGGCATCGCTTCCAGTGATCGTGCCCATGATGCCGGTGATCGTGCCCGGCCGCTGGCTGAAATCGGCTGGAAATTCGCGCAGAAGGTGATTGCCGGCGCTTGAGTGGGCTGTGTCGCCTGCAACCGGTTCAGCCGCATCAGTCGCTTTGGCAGGCTCAGCCCAGTCAGGGCGGTTTAGAGCAGATCAGCTCGATTCATTTTAATGCAGCCAGTGCCGCAGTCAGATTGGGATTGGCGGTGGCGCGAAACGAGGCGCGCTCCTCCAGCCGTGCCCGGTAGGCAGCCAATCTGGGCAGATTGCGGTGCCATTCGATTTCCGGCAGCCGTTGCGTCACCCAACCCATGGCCATCACGAGCGAAATATCGCCGAGCGACAGCGCGTTGCCATAGCACCACTCACGGTCGCCAATGTCGCGATCCGCTGCGGCCAGTCCGTTTTCAACCTTGATGCGCTGCTTGGCCATCAATTCCGGGCTGCGCTGCGCTTCCACACTGCGGTTGCGCTCATGCGCGATGGCGACGGCAGCGTCGCAGATGCCCTGGCCCAGCGCGTCCCAGCGCCTCACCAGCACGCGCTCCATGCCGCCCGCCGGCAGCAGGGACGGCGCGGGCACCAGCATGTCGAGGTATTCGGCAATGACGCCCGAGTCATACAGAACCGTCTCGTCATCGACGACCATGACCGGCACCTTCCCCAGCGGGTTGATCTTCGGTACCGGGCTGCCCGGAGCCGAGGCGGAGATTTCGATGAATTCGTGCGGAATTTGTTTTTCTGCAAGAACGATGCGCACTTTGCGCGCGTAAGGGCTCAACACGGAACAGTACAGTTGCAGTTTGGGCATGATGGAATCAATCTTCCTAATCAGAGGGCAGGGTGCTGGCAAAGGCAGGCCGTTTGGTCAGGCGCGCCTGGTAGGCGTCCAGATTGGGATAGCGCTTGCGCCAGTCCAATTCCGGAAAGCGGAACTCGATATAGTCGATCGCCGTCACCAGGGCGACGTCAGCCAGCGTGAAGGCATTGCCGTGGCACCATTGGCGATCACCGAGTTCCTTCGCAGCGACGGCGATGCCGCGCTCGAACTTGTTGTACTGCCGGGCGATGAATTCCTGGCTGCGCTCCGTCTCGACGGTGCGGCGTCGCTCGCCCATCAGCGCCACGCCGGCATCGCAGATGCCATCGCCCAGTGATTCCCAGCGTTTGACCTCCACGCGATCCAGTCCCGGCGGGGGCAGCAGCAACGGCACCGGGGCGATGGTGTCGAGATATTCCGCAATCACGCTGGAGTCATACAGCGAATTCTGGCCATCGATGATGATGGTGGGAATTTTGCCCAGGGGGTTGACCGGAATGACTGGATTATCCTCACCGGCCGTCGCGGCCTTGATCTGCTCGTACGCAATGTTCTTTTCTGCGAGCACGATGCGCACCTTGCGCGTAAACGGGCTGGCGTTGCCACCCAGCAGTGTGATCTTGGGCATGACGGACTCTCTTTTCTTGGTGGAAAGGATGATGCGTTTTCTGGCGATTGCTTCTGGCGCTTCCCGGTGCTGCGAAGCGGGTTGATTATACCGGCCCGCCGGTGTCATGCTGCAGGGCTGCATGGCAACGCTGGAAGCCCGGAATCGACGCAGAGCGGTTGATACTAATTAATCCGAAATATTCTATGAAAATTAAACGAGATAATTAAATTGATATTAATTATGCTGGCAGACCAGAAAGATCCGGTGACCGGCCAGAGTGCGCAATAGTCCTCACGCGATTTCGCTGACGAAGTCTTCGAACTTGAAGTTTCTGCCCCGGGGGATGTGATCGACGCGCTCGATGGTGATTCGATGAGGGAAGCCCAGCGTGTCCCTGAATGCGTCGATCAGCCGCGCGGTTTCGGTCGGACTGAGTGGCGCTGGCACGACGATCCGCAACACGATTTCATCAGGCCTTTTCTGGATCACCTGAATTTGTTGTACTGGTGCAATGCTGATTCCCTTGTCCTCGGGAAAACTGGGCCAGTGCTGGCTCCCATCGGGCAACTGGATCATGTTGCGTTGCCGCCCCAGGATCTGCTCTAGCACCGTCAGCCCGCGTCCGCATGCGCAGGTCGTGCCGACGCGCGCGTAGTCGCCGATGGCGTAACGAATCAGCGGCATGGCGAAATTGTGCAGCGTGGTAATCACGACGCGGCCGATTTCCCCGGGTGCGCAGGCCTCTCCATTCTCGCCAAGGATCTCCACCAGCAGATTCTCCGCCTGGACGTGGTAGGCCCCGAGTGGGCACTGCAGCGCGATGTATCCCGCCTCCTCGGAAGAATAGCTGTCGGCGATGCCCACCCCCCAGGCCTGCTGGCACAGGCGGCGCGTGCGATCGGGGAGCACTTCGCCAAAAGTGCGCAGCTGTTTCAGTCGTGGCAGTTGCACATTGCGCTCGATCGCGCGCAGCGCCAGCGCCTTGAGATTGGATGGGTAGGTAATCAGGTAGTCGGGGTCTTCGCGCTGCAGCCAGTCGAGCTGATCGTCGATTGCGGCCCGCACGTTCAGGTTGGAGCAAGGGCCGGTTTGCACAACGGCATCCGTGACCGGCCCCCAGCTCGCCCCGCGGGAGTCCTCGACCTCGGTACGGATGGCAGCCAGCTTGCCGGAGAAGTCGCGCCCGTGCCACAGGTGATCGCGCAAGGTCAGTGCACGCCAGAAATGCCGGGTCACATCGGTTTGATAAAACGTGATGGGGGTGCCGGTGGAGCCGGAAGTCTGCCCCTGATAAATCCGGCCGTGCGAAGCAGGGGGATTGCGGTTGAGCAGGGCTTCACCCAGTGTCTGGATATCACTACGCGAAAGCAGGGGTAGTTGGCAGAAATCCTCGGTGGCAATGGTGCGCCCGGCCTGAAATCCGATGCCCTGCAGGGCAAGCTTCCACCAGGCGATGTTTTCACTGGCATGTTCGAGAACCGCCTGCAATTGTTCCATCACGGCATGTTGCAGGTCAGCAGGGGGCAGCCACTGGCTGGCTTCCAGCTGATACTGAGCCGCCAGTGCATGCGCGCCGGCATCGGTCGGTATGGCCGGCCACAGGCACAGAGCGATGTCGCTTTTAATTTTCATGGGCAGCCGCAAGAATACCGTGTCGCGAAAACAAAAGCTTTGCAGATGATCTTCCGCGACAATAGGCTTTGTTCGGTGTCATGAAACATGGGGTTCGCCATCTTTTGTCGGCGATCCAATCCGATCAAATAGTAATGTAATCATAATAGACAAATTATTGTTGTATGTTAGATAAATATAAAGACATTGATATCAATGTCACAGACCCGGTGTTCGCCTGGGCAGCGTGTTCGCCGCATGCGCTTGCGATCCTCGAACAGGACCGGCTGATCAGTTACGGCTTGCTGTGCAGCGCCGTGAGGCAGGCCATGGCGCAATTTTACGAAGCGGGCTGGCAGGACGGTGATGTCATCGGCGTATCAATCCGCGGAGATTCTGCCTTGCACATGGTAGCTGCCCTGGCGCTGGCGAGAATGGGCATGACCCAGGTGAGTCTGTCACCGAGTGATCCAGCGAGCAGTCGCCTGGCTGTCGCCGAGGCGCTGGGCGTCAGGGCTGTTGTCACAAACCATGAAGGCAGCCGGTTGGGTGCCATTGCGCAACTTGTGCCAAGCCTCGACTGGAATTCGCAGGTTCCTGTCGTCCTGCCCGACAGACGCAGTCCAGGGGGAAACAAGACGTGGATCATCAATCAGTCGTCGGGAACGACCGGAAGCCCGAAGAATGTTGAGATCAGCCACGCACGTTACCGAATGTGGTCAGATCGGCTGAAGCCGATTTTTGATTTCCTTCCAGGTGAACGCTTCATGAGCATGGTGAGCCTGCGTTTCTGGGTAGGGATGTGGCGGGCCATGTGTTGTTTGAGTGAAGGGGGGGCATTCGTTGCGCTGCCGGATACCTACTCAGCGGCGCAATTGTTCAATTGGCTCGACTTGCACCATGTGACCTACCTGCAGTGCACTCCATTGCATATGCACAGGCTGCTGCAGGATGTCCCCGCCGGCAGTGTTCGCTTTCCGGGTCTGCGTATCCTGCGTTGTGGTGGCGCCTCTTTGCTTCCGACGTTGTTGCAGGAGGCACGCACGCGCCTGACTCCCAATGTGTTCTTCAGCTATGGCGCCAACGAGGCCGGCACGATGACCGCGGCGACACCGGAGATTCTCGGGCGGTTTCCGGACTCGGTCGGGTTGCCCCTCCCCGGCATTGAATTCGAGATTGTCGATGCCGGGGAGCGTCGGGTTCTTGCCGGAACGGTGGGTCGCGTTCGCGTTCGCAGTAGCGCAGGCATGAACTCCGGCAAAGAACCTGCGCTGATCGACGATTGGACCTATCCAGGTGATACCGCGTTACAGAACGATGAAGGCATCGTGTTCCTCAAGGGCCGCTACGACGAGGCCCTGAATTACGACGGCATCCTGATCAGCCCCATGGAGATCGAATCCGTGCTGGCCCGGCATCCGTCTGTACTCGAGGTTGCGGCCTTTGCTTTGCCCTCGCCGGAGCACCAGGACGTGCCCGCGGTCGCCCTGATACTGAAGCAGCCGCTGACGCAGGATGAACTGAGCATCTATTGCGCCGAGCACCTGGGTATTCGCGCACCCCGGGTATTCATCCTGGTGGACAAGCTGCCACGCAACGACATGGGCAAGGTGCTGCGGCGCCAACTGACCGAAATCGCGCTGCAGCGTCTGAGCGCGAATCAGAAGGCTGACTAGGGAGCGGGACATGTCAGACCAGAATTCAGATCCGGATTTCAATGTTACCGACCCGGTGTTTGCATGGGCAGCGCGGGCGCCCAATGCGGTCGCGCTGATCGAACAGGGCAGGGCGATCAGCTACCGCACACTAACAGTTGCGATACGGCGCGCCATGCTGAGTATGCGTGAAGCTGGTTGGCGAGACGGCGACGTTATCGGCGTTTCGATCCGTGGAGAAACCTTGCTGCATCTGGTTGTTACTTTGGCTTTGGCAAGAATCGGGCTGACTCAGGTGAATCTGCCGCCGGGTGATCCAGTGAGCCAGCGTTTGGCTCTTGCGCAACGCCTGAGTATCAAGGCCTTGGTCGCCAATCATGAGGACGACCGATTGAGTGGGATTGCCCAATTTACTCCTGACAACGATTGGATTGCTGCTGTTCACACGGCGCCGGTTTCACCCGACAGCCGCGGTGCAGGTGGCGACAATACCTGGATCATTATCCAATCGTCCGGAACCACAGGGATGCCCAAAAATATCGAAATCAGCCATCACGCCGAGCGTGTCCGCAGAGAACAGTCGCAACCGCTTTTTTCCTGCCAGTCGGGAGAACGATTTATGAACTTGGTTGGATTGCGCTTCTGGGTTGGAATTTCTCGTGCTGTGCGTTGCTTGAGTGAAGGTGGCACTGTCATTGCACTCCCGGACAATTTTTCGGCAGCGCAGTTGTTGCACTGGATCGACGCTTACGACGTGACCTATCTATCGTGCACGCCGCGCAATTTGCATTGGTTGTTGCAGAGGGTTAATGATGATAATCCCCGCCTGCCGGGCTTGCGCATACTGCGCTGCTCCGGCGCAGAACTGGTTCTTTCGCTGTTGCAGCAAGCGCGGAGGCGGCTGTCTCCGAATTTGTTCATTGATTACAGTTCCAACGAAGCCGGTGGAATGGCCGCCGCGACCCCCGGCATTCTTGAAAACTATCCGGATTCGGTCGGGTTGCCACTCCAGGGCGTCGAACTTGAAATCGTGGACGGAGAAGGTCGTCGCGCTCCCACAGGCGTGGTCGGGCGGATCCGCGTTCGCGGGAGCGGAATGACACATTGCACAGAGGGCGTATCCATCCAGGCTGGCTGGCACTACCCCGGTGATACCGCGCTTCAGAATGACGAGGGCATCGTGTTCCTCAAGGGAAGATACGACGATGCCATCAATTTTGACGGCATACTGATCAGCACGACCGAGATTGAATCTGTTCTGGCGCGGCATCCGTCAGTGGCGGAAGTCGCCGCCTTTGCCTTGCCCTCGCCGGAGCACCAGGACGTTCCGGCCGTTGCGCTGGTGCTGAAACAGGCGCTCACGCAGGAAGACCTTGATCAGTACTGTGCGCAATACCTGGGGATTATTGCGCCAAGGGTATTCATCCGGGTGGATGAGTTGCCCAGGAACGCCATGGGCAAAGTGTTGCGGCGGCGCCTGACTGAAATCGCACTGGAACGATTGAGTGCCAAATGACGGCCCAAATGCCAATCACGACTTCTTGCGTTCGCTGCGCGCCCGCTCAACCAGATAGTCCAGCACCTGGATGAGTTTTCGCGTGCTGCCGGCAATGCGCGCCGAAGTCAGATACTTGCCATCGACCACCACGCTGGGAACGCCCTTGATGCCGTACTTGCGGATGGTTTCCTTGGCGGCGGCCACTTTTTCCTGAATCGCCGCGGATGCATAGGTATCGATGAACTTCTGGCGGTCGATGCCATTGCTCGATACCCAGTCGAGCATCACCGATTCATTGTTCAGTTTGACATCATCGACATGGACATTGTCGTATACCGGCCAGTGCAGGCGTTCCAGTTCATTGAGCACGTCCAGCGTGTAGTAGAGCTTGGCAAAGTTTTCCCAGCGTGAGGTCGCCAGTGCCGGAATGCGTCTCACGTTGACCGAGTCGCGCATTTTCAACGTCCAGCTCGACAGGGCCGGTTCCAGTTCATAGCAGACCGGGCAGCCGTAATAAAAGAATTCGATCACTTCAACCTGATCTCCGGATGAAACGGGTTGCAATGGATCGAGGCGGACGAAATCGCGCCCTAACACGGGCGCGGGCGGTGTCTGCGCCTGGATGCCGGGTGCAGTCAGCGTCAGGCACAGCAGCAATGCAAGCACGAGGGGTCTGAAGAAGGTCATGCGCCGTTCCACGATTAGCAGGAGGTCTTTTTTGCGAGTTCAGAATGTTAGGCTTAAATGCACGGGTTTGGCAAAGCGGTTTGGCAAAGTACTTGCAGCGCGGCGCTTGCAGTGCGGCCGGGCTTTGCTTAACCTTTGAGATGTTGCCCATCAATCAAATGAAATGACGTGAACATGTTTCGCAGGATATTGAATGCCCTGGTGTGGTCGCTGACCTGCCTTGCCCTGTCTTACTTGAACGGTGCTCTGGCACAGGCGCCTGTCGTCCAGAACACCTACGCTGACGAAGACCGCGACTGGGGAGTGGCAGCGATGAACCGGCTGCGCCAGGAACCCTATCACGCCCCCACCCCAACGCAGATTCCGGGTGCAGCCGTGGTGAGGACGCTCGAATTGCGCAGCATGCTCAATGGGTCGACGCCACCGATCATCATCGATGTGCTCTCGGGCGAAGACCATCTGACGCTGGCGGGCGCGGTGTGGCTGGCTGGCGCCGGCCGGGGCGAGAGCTTCATTGATCGGCTGCAGTCGGAACTGACGCCCTTGCTGGCCAAACTGACCGACGGTGACAAGAGCAGGGGCATGGTGTTTTTCTGCGCCAGTGCCGAGTGCTGGCTGTCCTACAACACCGCCTTGCGGGCCGTCGCCGCCGGATACACGAAGGTCTATTGGTATCGCGGCGGCATTGAAGCTTGGGTGGAAGCAGGCTTGCCGACGGCAAAGACCATCGCCGCGCGCAATCCGTAGCAACGCTGAGTATTGAGGTTTCCTGGCTTTGTGGCAAAAGGCCGTCATCCCCGCGGAGCCTGCCCCCGCGAAGGCGGGGGGCGGGGATCCAGCGTCTTTTTTATTTATTGCGAAATTTTCACGCACGCCGGAATAGCAAGCGCCTGCAACAGCCCCTACTCAGCTACTGTACGACACAATCCTTCGCGGCGGCGCGGACATTCGCGGCGATGCTGACCGGCATGGTGACCTTGACACCCTGCGTCTGTATCTGGGGCGCTGCGGTGGAGCCGGTGGGGATATAGCCAAACTGGCCACTGTTGATCGTGACCGGCTGTGACGGGTTTAAGTTGTTCGTGACCGAAATGGCACCGCTGGTCACATCCAGGTGCAAGCCGTCGCTCTGGATCGCCATGCCAAAGTGCGTGCCACGAATGCCGACCGTGGCAGTGGCGGTTTTATAGTTCACCGCATCGCGACTGCGTTTGCCGATCAATCCGGTCACCGCGCGCAGGCCGCCCTTGAACATGCTCAGCAGCACATTGTCCCCTTCCGGCTTGGCCTGATCGAACTTGAACGACTGAACCTGCATCTGCGAAGCGGGGCGCAGCACCACCTCGCTGCCATCGACGAACTTGATGCGCGCGTAGGTTTCCTGCTCGGTGGTCAGCGTGTCGCCTTCCTGTACCTGGGACTTGACCGAAATAACGCGGGTGCTGCCATCGGCGCGTTTGGTGGTGAGCAGGCCGGACAGATGGGTGATCTGGCCCACTTCGCCGGCGGCGTTGGCGAAATTGCTGAAGGCGCCGATCAATCCGAACAGCGCCACGCCGATAAATTGATTCGCTCTAGTGTTCATGGTCATGTCTCCAATCATCCGCATTTCGGGAGATTTGCGGTCTGAGTCTTTGCAGGTGTCGATGACGGCGTGCCTCCGGTCTGGGAGGCTGCCTTCTTCTTGGCCGCTTCGTCTTCGGTATCGGAGTCACCGAATGTTCCTGAAGTGCCTCCTGTGGTGCCCAGCGTCAATGCATTCGACGCGCTTGAACTGCCGGTGGCTGCCAGTTGCTGAGCCGGGGTTTCGGTTGGCGCCGTCGTGGTCTGGACCACTTTCACTACCTCGGCGATCAGTTCCTGCTTCACGACAGTTTCTTCTACCGTCGGCGTGGTGGCGGCGGCGCCGAATCGGGTGCCGGTGATGACGTCAAACATGTCAATCGTGCCGTCGGCCGTGACATTCAGCGTATTGGCTTTGGTGCGTAGCGTCAGATTGTTTCCGGCAACGATGAAGGCGCTGGCGCCAGTCAGGTTGATATTGGTCGGGTTGGTGTCGGCGATGTTGGTAAAGTACCCTGCCGTCGACTCAATGTTCGCGCCCGCCGTCACTGCGATGGGTCCGCTACCGGCATTCAGGCTGGTCACTGCCAGGCTCCCGGCCTGCGCCGTGTAACCGATGCTTCCGCCGTTGCTGCTCGTGGATGAACCCAGCGCCATGTTGATATTGCCTGTGGTCGCGGTGGCCGAAATGTTGCCGCCATAGCTGGTGACTGACGAATTCTGGAAGATATTGTCACCCGCTTTCAGCGCGATCGTCGCGCCGCTGGCGCTGGTGCTGACCGGGCCATTCAGTGTCAGGTCATCGCCTGGATTACTTGTCGCCCCCGCCTCCAACGCAATATTGCCGCTGGAGGAAATGCCCGCGCTGCCAATGATGAGAGGGCTGTGGGTCTTGATGGATATCGCCTTGTTGGTCGGGCTGGCTGATCCTTGCGTCTGCACGATGCCGGACGTGGTCACCTGGCCGGTATTGTCCACCGAGATGCTGCCGCCATAGACGCTATTGACGCTGTTGGTGATGCCCGTGATGTTCAGTACGCCGGTATTGGTGAGCGCGATGTTGCCGCTGCCGTTGTTTGTTGCGTTGAAGCTGCTGATCCGGTTGCCGCTGTTGTTGAGGGTGGTTCCTGTAGCCGTTGTAGTTTGCAGCGACGACGCAACGATGGGCGCGCTTTGAGTGATGCTGCCGCTCTGGATCGTCACGCCTCGATTGCTGTTCGCAATACCGTTGCCGGCAATATCAAGAGTTCCGGTATTCATAATCGCAATGTTGCCGCTGCCGGTATTTGTCGCGTCGAAGCTGTTGATCTGGTTGTTGCTGTTGTTGAGGGTAGTTCCCGTCACCGAGCGGGTGATCAAGGACGTGGCAACAATCGGTGCGCTCTGGGTAATGTCTGCGGCCTGGGCCGTCAGGGACACCGTGGGTGCGCGCAGGTTGCCGACGCTGAGCGTGCCTGTCGTTTGGGTAATCGAGGCGGTGGCCGTGCCGCCCAGGTTGATACTTCCACCAGTCTGGCTGAAGCTGTTGCTGACAGTCAGATTGCCATTGCCGGTCAGCGCGCCGCCGCTCTGTAAATAGTTTGCCGCCGTCAGGTTGCCTACATTGACAAGACTTGATCCATTTTGCAGTTCGAGCGTTGCCCCGCTGCGAATGATTGAAGCGTCACTGGCGACCGTGCCCAGTGTCAGGGATCCACTTGCGAGGACCAGATTCCGGCTGCTATCCAGCACTTTCAAGGTTGTGCTGCCAGCCAGGTCATAGGTAACCTGGCCGCTGCCCGTTATTACGACTTCCCCTACGTTGGCAAGATCAGGGACAACACCGTTAGCCCAGTTGAGTGAATTGCTCCACAAGGAGTTATTGCCTGTGCCGAGCCAGGTAGTCTGGGCCAGTATGTTCACCGTGTAGTTGTTAGTTGCGGTGGTAAAGCCGCCAAAGCTGTAGTTGGCGCGATCATTGCCGCTCAGCGTGGCGCCCACCGTCTGCGTGAAGCTGCCTGCGTTGAGGTGGTTGCTGGTGCTGAAGGTCGGGCTGACCAGCGTGGCTGGGGCTGCGCTCACATCATCACCGGTGAACTTGTTGGTGAGGCTCACGGTCCCGGTGGCCGCTGGCGTGCCGTAGGTCGTGGTCACCGCGGCGATCGTGGCGTTCAGCGCCAGCTTGTCGACGGTGTAATTGTTGGTGGCCGTGGTAAAGCCGCCAAAGCTGTAGTTGTCGCGATCGGTGCCACTTAGCGTGCTGCCCA
>CANKAJ010000079.1 GCA_947479645.1 Betaproteobacteria bacterium
CGCGAGCGCTCGCGTCCCTATTGATAACAGAGAGAGGAATTTAAGGGACTTGGGCCGGAAAACGCGCCGCCCAGGGCGCGACGCTCGCGACGTCATTGCGGTTTTCACGGGGGGAACGGGCAAAAAAATCCCAACCGATAAGGGTTGGGACTTTGAGTATTGGTGGAGGCGGCGGGAATCGAACCCGCGTCCGCAAGCTCTCTACAGCCAGATCTACATACTTAGCCGAATTATTTGATTTAACCGGATGCACGCCAACCGGCAGGCTGGCAGACGGCGAGTCACCTTGATTTTAGTTATCGGCAAAGTGACCCTGACGACAACGAGTTCATGTTTGGGACTCTGCTGTAGCTTGCGCTACCCGGCCCATGAACCAACCGGTGCAGAGCTCACCGGTGTTTAAGCGGCGAGAGCGAAACGTTCGTCGTTCGCAGTTATTGCGTTTCCAGTTGGATTTACGAGGGAGCTGGTCCTCGGTATGCACTAAACCGCTTTGACACCCACGTCGAAACCTGGTCGCCCCCGGTATTCGAGTAACTAACGACACTGCTAGATGCCGTAAGCTATTATCACACAGATGGGGATGTATCCAGGAAATTCAATATGTCTGTCGGTTTTTCAATTACGGCGTCTGCTCCCCATCCTGAAGGATCACCAGCATCACCAAGATAACCGAATCCTGCAGCAAGCACAGGCATTCCAGCCGCTCTGGCCGCCTGTACATCGCGCAAATCGTCCCCAATGTACAGGCAGGCCTCAGGTTCAATCCGAATGAGTTCCGCGGCGCATAACAGCGGGGCAGGGTGCGGCTTGGAATACGGCGTGGTGTCACCGCTGATTACGCAGCAAGCGCGAGTTGCAAGCCCCAGGGCAGAAACTAATGGCGTCGTAAAGCGAGCAGCCTTGTTTGTAACAATGCCCCAGGGGATCGATCTTTCCTCCAATGCATCAAGCAGTTGTGGGATGCCAGGAAAGAGTTTGGTTTTGACGCATATATTATTACCATAAAGCTCAAGAAACCGATCCTTAAGTTTCAGGTATTCGGGGGCTTCAGCTGCAATACCAAAACCTGCCTGTATTAATCCGCGTGCGCCACTGGATGCGTGCTTGCGACAAATGGCTATTGGCAGGCTGGTTTTGCCGTACTCGGTAAGCAGTAAATTCAGTGCAAGACCCAAATCGGCTGCGGTATCTGCCAGGGTGCCATCCAAGTCAAATAGCACGGCGCGAATGCCATTAGGGAAGCTCACAAGAATGGCCAGACGGTTTAAGAGCAGAATCAGTTGTGGGATTTGACGGCATGCACAAGGTAATTCACCCCGGTATCGCTTCCGAGGCTGTAGCTCTTAGTCAGTGGTTGGTAGGTCATGCCAATGATCTCACGCAACACCAGACCAGAGCTGCGACAAAATGCAGCCAACTCGGAGGGTTTTATGAATTTTGCATAATCGTGAGTACCCCGCGGAAGCAGCTTCAATAGGTACTCGGCGCCTATGATGGCAAGAAGGTACGCCTTTGGGTTCCGGTTGATAGTGGAAAAGAAGAGGCTACCGCCTGGCTTGACAAGATTTGCACAAGCGGAAACGGTGCTTGCAGGATCGGGGACGTGTTCCAGCATTTCCATGCAGGTAACGACATCCTTGCTGGCCGGCTCCCGTTCTGCGAGTTCTTCAACCGAAATCTTTTCGTATTTAATGTTGACCAGACTTTCCAGAGCGTGCAGGCGGGCAACCGACAATGCCTTGTCGGAAAGGTCAATGCCTGTTACATCGGCGCCACTATTCGCCATGGCTTCGCTAAGAATGCCACCGCCGCAACCAACATCAAGCACTGACATGCCTGTCAATGGAACATGACTGGCCATCCAGCCCAACCTTAAGGGATTGATTTCGTGCAGTGGCCGAAACTCACTTTGCGGATCCCACCAGCGATGGGCAAGCGCACTGAATTTGGCGAGCTCTTGGGGGTCGGCGTTGATGGTGTCAGTCATATTGTCGTGGACCTGCAAATAAAAAAGCCCTGCCGAGGCAGGGCTTGATCAAGGACATCAGTAATTACTTGGTGCGTGTGCCTACGACTTCAACTTCGACACGGCGGTTCTTCTGGCGACCTTCCTTAGTCGTGTTCGGAGCGACAGGCTGTTTCTCACCCTTGCCTTCGGTATAGATGCGATTTGCCTGAATTCCTTTGCTAACCATATACGTCTTGACCGATTGGGCGCGACGCATTGACAGCTTTTGGTTGTACTGATCGCTGCCAATGGAGTCAGTGTGCCCGATGGCAATGATCACTTCGAGATTGATGGCTTTGAGTTTGCTGACCAATTCATCGAGCTTGGTCTTGCCTTCGGGCTTGACCGCCGATTTGTCAAAGTCAAAAAGTACGTCAGCTGCCAAAGTGACTTTTTCAGTCACTGGCGCTACAGCAGCAGGCTTGGCAGCAGGTTTGGCAGCCGGTGCTGGTGCAGCGGGTTTGGCAGCAGGCTTCGGTGCCGGGGCTGGCTTGGGTGGCGCAGCAGGTGCTGCAGTCCGTGGCACAAGATCAGGGTCGCATTCCTCAATAGCCAAGGCTGGTGTCCAGTAACCGGTACGCACGCAGCTTCCAAAGCCACTCTTGACGGTTCCGGTGGTGCCATTGGCGCCTTGTACATAGCCTGTGGTGCGTGGGCCGGCAGTTGGTACACCTGAGCATCCCGAAAGGCCGATAGCAATTGCGGCTATGGCAACAAATGTCGGGTTAAATGTTTTAATCATTTTAATTATCCTCTTTTAACTCGCTTAATTACTCAAGGGCCTTATCGCGTCCCAAACTATTTCACTATCTCTTTGTCCGTCTCCAGAAGCCCGCGCCTAACATGACTTCTTCCTAGCCTTCTTACTAACTAACGCAGCCTACCTTAAGCTTCTGTTTCTAATGCTATCTTATTTTCCCACAAATGTGAATTCTTGCCTAGCTCTGAAAGCTTGATCTGCGTCAATTGCTTGTCACGAACCTGGAGGGCGCCAGCAATCCATACGTGGGTGACATTTTCGCGTCCGGCGGCATAGATCAGATGAGACAAGGGGTCGTAGCATGGAGAGAGGGAAGGGCCATCAATCCTTACCGCGCATAGGTCAGCTGCCTTGCCCGGGATTATGGATCCAATTTCCTTGTCCAGTCCAAGGCTGCGCGCTCCTGCCAGTGTGGCCGCAGTCAGTGCGCGCGCTGCGGGTACCGCTTTGGCATTGCCAGTGGTTGCTTTGGCAAGGAGTGCGGCCATGCGCATCTCCTGAAAGATATCCAGGCGATTATTGCTGGCCGCTCCATCGCTACCCAGGCCGACTGTGATGCCATGCTCCAGCATCGCAGCCATTGGTGCGAATCCACTGGCGAGCTTCATGTTGGAAGTAGGGCAATGCGCCACCGAGGCACCGCATTGACCGAGTAGTTCCAGTTCCACTGTGCTCAGATGCACGCTATGTACCGCGATCAGTCTTGGTCCGACAAGGCCCAAAGTGCGTAAGCGTTCTAGGGGGCGCACTCCATGCAGAGAAAGGCTGTCTTTGATTTCCCCGGCTGTTTCGTGCACATGGATATGCACTGGTAAATCGAGTTCGTCAGCCATCACCAGCATACGTTCAAGTGTGCGATCGGAAACGGTATGTGGCGCATGCGGAGCCATGCAGAAGGAGAGCCGTGGCTCATTTTTCCAGGCGTCGCGTGCTGCGAGGCCCTTTTGCAGGTAATCGTCGGCATCGCTTGCATAGGTGGTTGGGAAATCAATGGCAATAATGCCGATGGCGGCGCGCATGCCTGCGTCAACGGCTGCGCGCGCAGCCGCTTCCGGAAAAAAATACATGTCATTGAAAGTCGTTACGCCGCCCAGAAGCATCTCGGCGCAGGCAAGCATCGTTCCGTCGTAGACAAATTGCGCAGACACATGGCGTGCTTCAGCTGGCCAGATATGATCGTTAAGCCAATCCTTTAGCGGAAGGTCGTCTGCCAGACCGCGCATGAGCGTCATGGCAGCATGCGTGTGAAGATTGACCAGGCCCGGAATAAGGGCATGTGCAGACAAATCCACGCGTTCTCTTGGCTCAAATAGAGCAGAAGCATCTGCAGTAGGCAGGACCGCAACAATGCGCCCTTCATTTACTGCGACACTGTGGTGATCTAGCACTTTGCCTTCCGGTTCCACTGGAATCACCCAGCGGGCATCAATCAGGCAGTCGACAGGTTGCACTTCCTGGGCACCCCAATAATAAACGGAGCGCCGATGATACACCGTCAAGTGTTTGAGCGATGAGGCGCGATCTTGCATTGTCAGCGGGGGAATATCTTCCGGTAAATCAATTGGCCTCAAGAGGGCTGTTACTGATAAAATTTACTATTTTTACCAGAGCCTAATAGCGCTGCCGGAAAACCGGATAAATCGCGCTGAAAAAGGCCTTCAATATAGTCAGGATAACTCTCCTCATGGATCAGTTTGCCAAGGAAACGCTGCCCGTTAGTCTCGAAGAAGAGATGCGGCGCTCCTACCTAGACTATGCCATGAGCGTCATCGTCGGGCGGGCACTTCCGGATGTACGCGATGGACTCAAGCCTGTGCATCGCCGTGTGTTGTTTGCGATGCATGAGTCGAACAATGCATGGAACAGGCCGTATGTGAAGTGCGCTCGCGTTGTTGGTGAGGTCATGGGCAAATATCACCCGCACGGTGACTCAGCCATTTATGACACGCTGGTTCGCATGGCGCAGGATTTCAGCCTTCGCTACACGCTCATTGACGGGCAGGGCAACTTTGGTTCTGTCGACGGCGATAACGCTGCAGCGATGCGCTACACCGAGTGCCGGCTGGATCGAATTACCTCCGAGTTGATCGCCGATATTGACAAGGAAACAGTCGATTTCGGACCCAATTATGATGGCAAGGAACGCGAACCGCTGGTTCTGCCGGCCAAGTTCCCCAATTTGCTGGTCAATGGTTCGGCCGGTATTGCGGTTGGCATGGCGACCAACATTCCGCCGCACAATCTTTCTGACATTATCGAGGCCTGCCAGCGGTTGTTGCAGGTCCCTGAAACCAGCATCGATGAACTCATCGATATCGTCCAGGCGCCCGATTTTCCGACGGCCGGGATCATCTATGGCGTTGCCGGCGTGCGCCAAGGCTATCGCACCGGTCGCGGTCGTATTGTGATGCGCGCGAGAACCCACTTTGAAGACATCGAGAAGGGCAATCGCCAGTCGATTATTGTCGATGAGCTGCCCTACCAGGTTAACAAGAAGGCGCTTCTGGAACGCATTGCCGAGCAGGTTCGCGAGAAAAAGATTGATGGCATTTCACATATTCAGGACGAGTCGGACAAGTCCGGCATGCGCGTGGTCATCGAACTCAAGCGCGGCGAAGTACCCGAGGTAGTACTGAACAATCTGTACAAACAGACCCAGTTGCAGGACACCTTTGGCGTCAACATGGTGGCATTGCTGGATGGTCAACCGCGCTTGCTGAACCTGAAGGAAATGCTTGACGCATTTCTCGCCCATCGGCGTGAGGTCATTACTCGGCGCACGGTCTTTGAGTTGCGCAAGGCCAGGGAGCGGGCTCATATTCAGGAGGGGCTTGCGGTTGCGCTTTCCAATGTCGATGAAATCATTGCGTTGATCAAGCAGTCTCAGACCCCGCCAGAAGCAAAGGTTGCGCTGATGGCGAAAGCCTGGCCTTCTCCAGTGGTGGAAGAAATGCTGTCGCGTGCCGGCGCCGACGCTTCACGTCCGGATGGGATTTCAGTGCTGTTCGGCATGCGAAATGGCGGTTACTGGCTGTCGGACACCCAGGCACAGGCCATACTCGAAATGCGTCTGCAGCGCCTGACCGGGCTGGAACAGGACAAGATAGTTGTTGAGTACAAGGAGTTATTGGAGAAGATCTCCGATTATCTGGACATTCTGGCCAAGCCGGCGCGAATCACAGAAATCATTTCCGAAGAATTGAGCGCCATACGCGCCCAGTATGGCGACAAACGCCGCAGTGAAATTGTCATTAATGCCGAAGACCTGTCGACTGAGGATCTGATTGCATCCGAGGATGTCGTGGTGACTTTTTCGCATGCCGGTTACGTCAAATCGCAGCCGCTGGCTGATTACCGGGCACAGCGCCGTGGCGGTCGCGGCAAACAAGCGGCCACCACGCGCGAAGACGACTTCATCGACAAGTTGTTCATCGCCAATACCCACGACACGATGCTGTGTTTCTCATCTCACGGCAGGCTTTACTGGCTCAAGGTCTATCAGGTTCCGGTGGGTACAAGAACCAGTCGCGGCAAGCCCATCGTGAATGTATTCCCTTTGGCCGAAGGGGAGATAATCAATGCTGTTCTGCCGATTCGGATGTATGACGACAGCCATTTTGTTTTCATGGCTACGACCCTGGGTACGGTCAAGAAGACACCGCTTTCGGCTTTCTCCAATCCCCGCGAAAAGGGCATTATTGCTGTCGAATTGGACGAAGGCGATCATCTGATTGGCGCGGCGATTACGGACGGCCATCACGATGTCATGCTGTTTTCCGACGCTGGCAAGGCGGTCCGCTTCGAGGAGCAGGATGTACGACCAATGGGACGTCAGACTCGCGGCGTGCGCGGGATGATGCTGGAAGAGGGCCAGCGCGTCGTATCGATGCTGGTTGCAGACAGCGAGGCGCAGACTGTGTTGACAGCCACAGGAAATGGTTTTGGCAAGCGCACGCCAATAGCAGAATACACGCGCCACGGTCGCGGCACCAAGGGCATGATTGCAATCCAAACCAGCGAGCGCAATGGCAAGCTGGTTGGGGCGGTGCTGGTGGATGTTCGTGACGAGATCATGCTGATCTCCACTGCGGGTGTCATGATTCGGACCAAGGTCGAGCACATTCGGGAGATGGGGCGCTCGACCCAGGGGGTCACGCTGATTAATCTTGATTCGGGAACCATGCTTGCCGGCGTTGAACGCATCGGTGAGACCGAAGATGAAAACGTGGCCGCCAGCGGTGAAGAGGGCAGTGACGCGACGCCGGGCGACGAACAGGCAGCCCCGACAGGATTGATACAAGATCCGAGCGGCAACAACGGAGAGGGTAGCAACGAAGCCGGTAATGGCGAAGACTCTGGCGGCAGTTCGCCGCCTACCACACACTAGAAATGGGACGAATTAGCATGGCAAGAGCAATCAATTTCAGCGCAGGTCCGGCAGCATTGCCGGAGTCCGTATTGTCACAGGCCGCGGCGGAAATGCTGGACTGGCATGGCTCCGGAATGGGCGTCATGGAGATGAGCCATCGCGGCAAGGAATTTGTCGCCATTCACTCAGAGGCGGAAGCTGACTTGCGTGAACTGATGTCGATTCCAGCCAACTATAAAGTACTGTTCCTTCAAGGTGGTGCGATCGCAGAAAATGCCATCGTGCCCATGAACATGCTGCGCGGGGGCAAATCGGCGGACTATGTCAATACGGGAGAGTGGTCGAAGAAGTCGATCAAGGAAGCAAAAAAGTACTGCACTGTGAATGTGGCTGCCTCCAGTGAAGATCGAAATTTTGCCTATATTCCCTCACAGGACACCTGGAAGCTGAGTAAGGACGCTGCTTACGTGCATATCTGCTCCAACGAAACCATCGGCGGTCTCGAATACCATTGGGTTCCGCAGACTGGTGACGTTCCACTGGTCGCAGACATGTCCTCGCACATTTTGTCGCGTCCGGTCGATGTTTCAAAGTACGGCCTGATCTATGGTGGAGCGCAAAAAAACATCGGACCAGCTGGGCTGACGATTGTTATCGTGCGGGACGATCTGATCGGTCAGGCATTGCCGATTACACCCTCTGCCTTTGACTACAAGCAGCAGGCTGATAACGATTCGATGCTCAATACGCCGCCCACCTATGGCATTTATATTGCCGGTCTTGTATTCAAGTGGCTCAAACAGCAAGGCGGCCTCATTGAAATCGAAAAGCGCAACATCGAAAAGTCCAATCTGCTCTACGATTATCTGGATGCCAGCAAGTTCTTTGTAAGCCCTATCGACAAGCGTGATCGTTCACGCATGAATGTGCCTTTCAAGCTCAAGGATGAGTCACTGGACGGTGAGTTTCTGAAGGGTGCAGAAGCACGCGGCATGGTGCAATTGAAGGGGCATCGCGCGGTGGGCGGGATGCGTGCTTCCATTTATAACGCAATGCCGCTGGATGGTGTGCGCAAACTCGTCGAGTACATGCGCGAGTTCGAGGCACAAAAGGCGTAGTTCGTATTCCAAAAATATTTTCTGTTCTCTGGGCCAAACATGAATTCGCAATACAACATACTGGTACTCAATCAAATTTCAACCCTGGGTCTTGAGCTGTTTCCCAAGGAAAGCTACAAGGTGGCCAAGGAAGTGTCGGCGCCAGATGCGATTCTCGTGCGCTCGCATGACATGCACTCCATGACCATACCGGAGTCAGTGCGAGCCATTGGCCGGGCCGGCGCGGGTACCAACAATATTCCGGTGCCTGCCATGACCCAGCGGGGAGTCCCAGTATTCAATGCACCGGGGGCCAATGCCAACGCTGTCAAGGAACTGGTGTTGGCCGGCATGCTTTTGGCGGCCCGTAACATCGTTCCAGCCATCCAATTTGTGGCTTCGCAGGTCGCTGAAAAAGATGACAAGAAGCTTGCCAAAATCATGGAAGACGGCAAGAAGGACTTCGCCGGGATTGAGCTTCCCAACCACACGCTGGGCATCATCGGGCTGGGAAAGATCGGCAGCCTGGTCGCAGACACCGCCATCAAGCTCGGAATGAACGTGCTTGGTTATGACCCGGAAATTACCGTGGATGCCGCCTGGAGCCTGCCATCACAGGTGAAGAAAGCCAACTCCATTGCAGAAGTGCTGCGTGCCAGTCACTTTATTACTGTCCATGTTCCGTTGGTGGAAGCAACGCGCAATCTGATCGGGGCAAAAAACCTGGAACTGGTTCAGAAGGGCACCGTGCTGCTGAATTTTTCGCGGGATGAAATCGTCGATGCGAAGGCAGTTGTTGCTGCATTGGACTCGGGAAAGTTGCAGTACTACGTCACCGATTTCCCGGCTGTTGCCCTTGCCGGCCACGCGAAAGTCATTGCCTTGCCTCATCTGGGGGCTTCCACCGGCGAAGCCGAAGACAATTCGGCGGTGATGGTGGTACAGCAGGTCCGGGATTATCTGGAAAACGGGAATGTACAAAATGCGGTGAATTTTCCCAATGTTGTGATGTCTCGCGAAGCGCCCTATCGGATCGCGATTGCCAATGCCAATGTTCCCAACATGGTCGGGCAGATTTCCGGTGCGCTTGCCGCGGCGAAACTCAATATTCACAATATGCTGAATCGTTCAAAAGGCGACCTCGCATACACACTGGTCGATGTGGACAGTCCGGTCAGTGATGCCTTGATGGATGATCTTCGCAAGGTTTCGGGTGTGCTGGCCGTTCGTTATCTGCCCGGGGTCTGATCGTCCATCTGAATACACTCCAGACTCGAACGAATGACATCCGGTCGTGACTTGCAGGGATCTCCGCTGGTGGCCTACCTTGGGCCGGCGGGGACGTTTTCCGAGATGGCGATGGTCAAGTATTTCGGGTCGAGTGTGACAGGGATTGCCTGCGGTTCGATAGACGAAGTATTTCAGAAAGTGGAGGCGACGCTTGCTGCGCATGCCGTCGTTCCCATCGAAAATTCCACAGAAGGTGGGATCGGTCGCACCATGGACCTGCTGGTGGCGACGCCTTTGAAAATCTGTGGTGAAGTGGTTCTGCGAGTCCGGCAAAATCTGATGGCGACCAGTGCGCAGGCGCTGACTGCTTTCTCTACTGTGTATTCGCATCCGCAATCATTCGGGCAGTGTGCCAAATGGCTTGCCACAAACCTGCCGCAAGCCGAACGAATTCCGGCTGCAAGCAACGCCGAGGCGGCACGACTGGCATTGAAGGACGCAGCCTCGTGTGCCATTGGTCCGGCGCTGGCGGCAGAACGCTATGGCCTGAAGATACTGCTGCCGGATATCGAGGACGATCCGCGCAACATGACCCGTTTTCTGGTGCTGGGTACCAAGGCAGCGGTTCGGACCGGCAAAGATCACACTTCGCTGGTAATGTCGGCGCAAAATCGACCTGGCGCGGTGCTGGATCTGATATCACCCTTCGCAAGGCACGCTGTCAGCATGACGCGAATCGAATCCAGGCCGGCCCGTACTGGCCATTGGGAATATCTTTTTTTCATTGACATTGACGGTCATCAGAACGATGAACCGGTCAAACAGGCACTGGCTGAAGTAAGCCAGAAAGCACCATTTCTGAAAGTTTTTGGCAGCTATCCCGCTGCACCGTTATAGGCCAGCCACATCATGGAATTAGTCGAACGGTCTCCGGAATACATACGTGCTATTGCACCTTATCAGCCTGGCAAGCCGATTTCCGAGCTTGCGCGCGAAATGGGGCTGGATGAAGGCAGTATTGTCAAACTGGCTTCCAACGAGAATCCGCTGGGCCTTTCGCCGGCAGCAAAGGCGGCAATCGAACACGCGTTGTCTGACCTCGCACGCTACCCGGATGGCAATGCATTCGAGTTAAAGGCGGCCTTGTCACGCCATTATGGCGTGTCGCCAGAATGCCTCGTCATCGGCAATGGCTCCAATGACTTGCTGGAACTCGCTGCCGGCGCGTTTCTGATTCCTGGCAGCACGGCCGTGTATTCACGGCATGCTTTTGCCGTTTATCCTTTGGCGACGCAGGCCCGTGGCGCCAAAGGCATTGTTGTCCCGGCGATCAATTATTGTCATGATTTAAATGGTATATATTCAGCGATAGGCAATGACACTCGAATTGTGTTCATCGCCAATCCCAATAATCCAACTGGTACTTATCTGTCCGGTGCCGATATCGAAGCCTTTCTGGGCAAGGTGCCCTCGAATGTGGCGGTGGTTCTGGACGAGGCCTACAACGAATATTTGCCACACGAGTTGCGTACTGACAGCGTGCGATGGTTGAAAACACATCGAAATCTCATCATCACGCGCACTTTTTCCAAGGCGTACGGCTTGGCAGGACTAAGAGTGGGCTTTGGCATCATGGGTCCGGCAGTGGCGGATCTGCTCAATCGCTTGCGCCAGCCATTCAACGTCAACAGTCTGGCGTTGGCGGCAGCAACGGCAGCCCTGGCCGATCAGGAATTCGTCGCCCGCAGCTATGAGCTGAACCGTTCCGGAATGGCGCAACTGGAAGCGGGATTTAGAGGGCTGGGATTGCAGTGGATTCCGTCATACGGAAATTTCATCAGCTTTGAGGTGCCCAGGAAGAATGGTGCTTCGCATGCCGGCGTGGTCTACGGTAAATTGCTCAAACAGGGCGTGATTGTGCGGCCGGTTGCAGGCTATGAAATGCCCGACCATCTGCGCGTCACCATCGGTACCACCGATGAAAACAATCGCTTCCTGGTTGCGCTGGCAGTGGCAATGGCGGAATGAGGTAATGCAAACGCAATCCTTTCGGATATCCAAACTCGTCGTCATAGGGGCGGGCCTGATTGGTGGTTCTTTTGCGTTGGCACTGAAACGCGCCGGTGCAGTTGCCGAGGTGGTCGGCATAAGCCGTAAGCCAGGCACTTTGCTGCAGGCCAAGCAGCTTGGCGTCATTGATCATATCGGCGGCTATGATGAAGCCAGTTTTTCCGGCGCGGATCTGGTGCTGGTGGCGACGCCGGTGGGCCAGATGGGTAAAGTGTTTTCGGCAATGGCTCCTTTGCTCTCGGCAAAGACAGTGGTGACGGACGGCGGCAGTACCAAGCAGGATGTGATCGCCCTCGCACGCACCCACCTGGCTGCGCATCTTTCGCGCTTTGTGCCGGGGCATCCCATTGCGGGAACAGAAAGGAACGGACCGGACGCTGCGTTTCCCGATTTATTCAAGGATCGCCGATTTGTGATGACGCCACTGCCGGACAACACGCGTTCGGCAGTCGAACTGGTAAGGGCAGCCTGGGAAATCTGCGGCGCCAAGGTCAGCGAACTTCAGGCAGATGAGCATGACGCCTTGTTGGCAGCGGTCAGCCATTTGCCGCATCTGCTTGCGTTTGCGCTCGTGGATGAATTTGCCGGTCGGCACAACGGGCAGCGGATACTGTCATTTTCCGGGGGCGGGTTTCGTGACTTCACGCGCATTGCCTCAAGTAACCCGGAAATGTGGAGGGACATCTTTTTGTCCAATCGTGAGGCGGTATCTGCCGAACTGAAACTCTACCGCGACAAGCTCGAAGCGGTGCAACAGTTGCTCGATGCAGGTGATGGCCCGGCACTGGAAGCGGTGTTTGAACGATCCCGCATGGCGCGCGAGCGTTGGCTCTGAATTGGAATGGCAGGCAACACTGTGGACTTTCTTGATGTCGGCCCGATAGAGCGTGTAACCGGTGTGGTAAGACTTCCCGGTTCAAAGAGTATCTCCAACCGGGTCTTGCTGCTGGCCGCGCTGGCCAAAGGGGTGACCACGGTTCGCGATGTGCTGAGTTCAGATGATACGGCCGTCATGCTGGACTCGCTCCGCAAATTGGGCGTCACGGTTGAGCAGTCTGGTAATGCAGTCAACATCACTGGCAGTGCCGGTCGTTTTCCCGTCACAGCAGCGGAACTGTTCCTCGGCAATGCGGGTACGGCCTACCGACCGCTGGCCGCCGTTCTGGCCATTTTGGGCGGAGATTATCGGCTTCTCGGCGTCGAACGCATGTATGAGCGTCCCATTGGCGACCTGGTCGATGCGCTGAGCCAATGTGGCTCTTGCGTTGAATACGCTGGCAGGAAGGGATATCCGCCCTTGACCATCAGGCCGGGAAATCTGGATGCCTTGCGCTCAGGGATGTCACTCAGCGTGCGTGGTGACGTGTCTTCGCAATTTCTGACCGCGCTGTTGATGGCGTTGCCACTATCCGGGTCCGGAGGGCAGATCCGCGTGATTGGCGAGTTGATTTCCAAACCCTATGTTGATATTACGCTGAACATGATGCGACAGTTCGGCGTCGAGGCAACCCGGCAGGATTGGTCATCTTTCAAGGTTCCTTCGGCATCTTATGTGAGTCCGGGGGAAATCTTTGTGGAAGGTGATGCGTCTTCGGCGTCCTATTTTCTGGCGGCCGGTGCAATCAGCGGTTTGTCGGGTGGAGGGCCGGTCCGAGTGGAAGGCGTGGGGCGTGGCAGCATCCAGGGAGACGTCAGGTTTGTCGAGGTTCTGGAACAGATGGGCGCGCAGATCACAATGGGTGATAACTGGATCGAAGCCACCGCCGGTGTGCAGGCGAAGCAGGCGGGCCACTTTGCGCCACTCGTGGCTGATCTAAACCATATTCCGGATGCCGCCATGACGGCAGCCATGGTGGCGCTATTTGCTTCAGGGACCAGTATCCTGCGCAATATCGGCAGTTGGCGGGTCAAGGAAACCGATCGCATCGCCGCAATGTCGACGGAACTGCGAAAACTCGGCGCCATGGTCACTGAAGGGTCTGATTATATTGAGATATCTCCTCCGGTACAGCTGCGTGCTGCAACCATCGATACCTATGACGACCACCGTATGGCCATGTGCTTCTCCCTCGCTGCGCTAGGTGGAGTGACCATTCGAATCAACGACCCGGGATGCGTCAGAAAGACCTTTCCGGGCTATTTCGAAGCACTTGCTTCGATATCCAGGGCATAAGCCAGTCGTGTCTGGTTTGCCTCCTGTTATCGCCATTGACGGCCCTTCCGGGTCAGGCAAGGGTACCGTCGCCCAGGCGGTTGCCGAAGTGCTTCATTTTCACTATCTGGACAGCGGCGCACTGTATCGGTTGGTCGCCCTGGCAGCAGATCGGCGCGGTATTCCCCTGAACGAAGAAAATCGTCTGGCGGAACTCGCTTCGAGCCTCGATGTGAAGTTTGTTTCAAGTGATATTATTCTTTCAAAAGAAAAGGTTACTGATGATATTCGATCAGAGGCCTGTGGACGTGGCGCGTCACTAGTCGGTGCGCTAGCGCTGGTGCGACAGGCATTGCTGCGGCGACAACAGGAATTCCGGCAAGCACCGGGTCTGGTCGCCGATGGGCGTGATATGGCGACCGTGGTTTTCCCGGATGCGCGACTCAAGATTTATCTGACCGCGACGGCGAAAGCGAGAGCAGAGCGGCGACATAAACAGTTGAAACAAAAAGGAATCACTGCTAAAATCACAGTCCTTTTGCAGGATCTACAGGATCGCGATGCACGTGATGAATCGCGCAGCGTAGCCCCTCTGAAGCAAAGCCCCGATGCACGATTACTCGACACAACTGCAATGTCCATTGCAGATGCCGTCAAGCAGGTTCTGGAATGGTATCGCGGGCTTGAAATTGGTGACGCAAGACCTTGAGTCTGAAAGAGAGCATGGTCGCAGCGTCTTTTTTTAATAAACCGCACTCCTGTATTGGGAGCCAGGTTCAACAGGTCACTACTTTATGACAAACGAAATCGCCGCAGTGGAATCAGAAGCCAATCCCCCCATGGAAAGTTTTGCCGCTCTTTTTGAAGAGAGCCTTACACGCAAGGAAATGCGCATCGGGGAAGTGATCACTGCGGAAGTCGTCCGTATCGACATCAATTACGTCGTTGTCAATGCCGGGCTGAAATCAGAATCATTTGTCCCGCTTGAGGAATTCAAGAATGACAAGGGCGAAGTTGAAGTCCAGGTCGGAGATTTTACTTACGTTGCCATTGAGGCTTTGGAAGATGGTTACGGAGAGACGCGCCTGTCACGCGACAAGGCGAAGCGTCTCGCTGCGTGGATGGATCTGGAAAAAGCGCTCGACAATGGCACCCTGGTTTCCGGCGTGATCACCGGCAAGGTCAAGGGTGGTCTGACCGTCATGACCAACGGTATCCGGGCCTTTTTGCCCGGTTCACTGGTCGATACGCGTCCGGTCAAGGACACCACGCCCTACGAGGGCAAGGAAATGGAATTCAAGGTCATCAAACTTGACCGCAAGCGCAACAACGTTGTTGTGTCGCGTCGCGCTGTGCTTGAGGCCAATCAGGGTGAAGAGCGCCAGAAATTGCTGGAAACGCTGCAGGAAGGTGCCGTCGTCAAGGGTGTTGTCAAGAACATTACCGACTACGGTGCATTCGTTGATCTGGGTGGCATTGACGGCCTGTTGCACATAACCGACCTTGCATGGCGGCGCGTGAAGCACCCATCCGAAGTGCTTTCGGTTGGCGATGAAGTGACTGCCAAGGTGCTCAAGTTTGATACGGAAAAGAACCGCGTTTCGCTTGGTATGAAGCAACTCGGCGAAGATCCATGGGTTGGCCTGTCACGTCGTTATCCGACCGGTACGCGCCTGTTCGGCAAGGTGACGAACCTGACCGACTACGGCTCATTCGTCGAAGTGGAGCAGGGCATTGAGGGTCTGGTACACGTCTCCGAAATGGACTGGACGAACAAGAATGTTCATCCTTCCAAGGTGGTTGCACTGGGTGACGAGATCGAAGTCATGATTCTTGAAATCGATGAGGACCGTCGCCGGATTTCGCTGGGCATGAAGCAGTGCAAGCCCAATCCGTGGGAAGAGTTCTCCATAAACTTCAAGAAGGGCGACTCGGTAAAGGGGCAGATCAAGTCCATAACCGATTTCGGCGTGTTCATCGGCTTGCCTGGTGGCATCGATGGCCTGGTGCATTTGTCCGATCTGTCCTGGACGTTGCCCGGCGAAGAGGCCGTTCGCAACTTCAAGAAGGGCGATGAGCAGGAAGCGGTGGTCCTTTCAATTGATGTCGAGCGTGAGCGCATTTCACTGGGTGTTCGCCAGCTTGAAGGCGATCCGTTCTCCAATTACGTTGCCATGTACGACAAGGGCAAGGTAGTTGACGGCACCGTGAAGACAATCGATGCCAAGGGTGCCGTGCTGACACTTTCCGAGGAAGTCGAAGGCTATTTGCGGGCTTCGGAAATTTCGCGCGACCGGGTGGAAGATGCGCGTACCCACTTGAAGGAAGGGGATACGGTTTCAGTCATGATCATCAATATTGATCGCAAGAACAGGACCATCAACCTTTCAGTCAAGGCGAAGGATTTTGCCGATGAGTCAGAGGCGATGAGCAAACTGCAAAGCGATTCGTCGGCAAGCTCGGGTACCACCAATCTGGGTGCCTTGCTCAAGGCCAAGCTTGATAACAAGAGCGTCTGATAGAAATCCCCGGGATCGGCCAATGACCAAGTCCGAGCTGATTGCAAGACTGGCTGCGCGTTATCCGCAGCTGGTCGCAAAGGACGCAGAGTTTGCTGTCAAGATGATTCTTGATGCCATGACGCTGAGCCTCGTACAGGGTCAGCGGATTGAAATTCGGGGGTTTGGGAGTTTTGGTCTAAATCACCGTCCGGCTCGTGTCGGACGCAACCCCAAGTCCGGGGACAAGGTTCATGTGCCGGAAAAGTTTGTTCCCCATTTCAAAGCAGGCAAAGAACTGCGCGAGAGGGTAGATAAGTTGTAGTTTGGATAAGTAGCGCCTTGGCAACGACGGCGGCTGCAGTGCCGCCGCTTTTTTTTCTACCGAGATAGGCTGTATCTGAAGCGTTCCAAATGAAAATATTTCTTCGGTACCTCACCTGGTTCCTGAACGCAGCTCTGGTATTTCTGTTTCTCCTTTTTGCAGTAAAGAATAGTGATCCGGTCACCCTGCGGTTTCTGCTCGGACACTCCTGGCAGATGCCGCTGGTACTGTTGTTGTTCCTGTTTTTTTGTCTGGGAGCACTCTTCGGCGTATTGGCCTGCATGGGCAGATTGTTTCGTGGACGCCAGCAAATTCAGCTGCTCAAGCGCAAACTCCGGGATGCTGGAGCCGATACAGTCGTAGCGCCGGCCAAGGAAGCATTTCCGCCGCCACCGGATGCCATTGTCTGATGGAATTCGAATCCTGGTGGCTGATTGCGTTGCCGTTTTTTTTCGGCATGGGCTGGCTTGCAGCACGCATCGATATCAAGCATCTCCTGACTGAATCGCGACAATTGCCACAGTCTTATTTCAAGGGCCTCAACTTTCTGCTCAATGAGCAGCCCGACAAGGCCATCGAAGCATTTATCGAGGTCGTCAAGGTCGACCGCGAAACCCTGGAATTGCATTTCGCGCTCGGGAGCCTGTTTCGCCGTCGTGGAGAAACCGAGCGGGCCATCCGGATGCATCGCAATCTCCTTGATCGTGGCGATCTGGCTGAGTCACAGCGCTTGCAGGCACTTTACGAACTGGGACAGGACTACCTCAAGGCCGGCCTGCTCGACCGGGCTGAGGAGGTGTTCCTGCAGTTGCGCTCCAGCACCTACCGCGGTGAGGCCCTGCGCTTCCTTCTGGATATCTATCAACAGGAGAAAGACTGGTCAAAAGCGATCGAAATTGCGCTTGAACTTGAAAAGAGCACGGGTAACTCGTGGCAGAAGGAAATTGCCAATTATTATTGCGAGCTTGCAACCTACGATGCCAATCACTCCAGGCCTGCCGATGCACAAAAGCACCTTGCTGCCGCGCTGGAGATCAATCGAAAAAGCATACGCGCCAATTTAATCATGGGTGACCTTGCTGCTTCATCAGGAGATCACGAGGCTGCGATTGCCTGCTGGAAGCGCATAGAGCAGCAGCAGCCCGCCTATCTGGCTTTGTGCGCGCAGCGCCTGCTCGAAAGCTTTCGCACCCTGGACAAGGCGCAACAGGGCTTGAATCTGTTGCGCGGTTACCTCGCCAGCTATCCTTCGCTGGACCTGCTCGATGTGGCCTTCCAGTCGGCGTTGGAAGTGGCGGGTCCGGAGGCGGCGTATCAACTGGTGAAGGATGAATTGCGGCGAAATCCAAGCCTGCTGGGACTGGACAAATTGCTCGAGGCGCAGATTGCAGCAGCGCCGGTCGAACGTCGTCCGGACCTGGAACTGGTTAAAAATCTTGTTCACAGTCATACGCGACGATTGGCACGCTATCGCTGCGAAAGCTGCGGTTTCAAGGCCAGGCAGTTCTACTGGCACTGCCCGGCCTGCGGTGGATGGGAAACTTATCCTCCGCGACGCAGTGAGGAGTCCGATCTTGAGCCTTGAGTGGTTGCTGTAGGTTCGGTGTCCCGAGCTTTACGCTGACGACGCAGGGGATTGGCAAGGGCGAAAAAATTTTGAAATTGAGTTTGGAGAAGTGAATTGAAGATCACCATAATCGGATCCGGCTATGTGGGGCTTGTCAGCGGCGCCTGTCTTGCCGAGGTTGGTAATGAAGTGTTGTGCGTGGATCTGGATGCAGCCAAGATCGGCATACTGAATAACGGACAGTTGCCGATATTCGAACCCGGACTGCTGGAGATGGTGCAGCGTAACCGCGAGGCCGGCCGTCTGCGTTTTACCACCGACGTCAAGCAATCAGTGGAGTTTGGCGAAATCCAGTTCATTGCCGTGGGCACTCCACCGGATGAAGATGGCTCAGCTGATCTGAAATATGTCATCGCCGCTGCGCGCAATGTCGGGCGCCATATGACGGACTATCGCCTTGTCGTAAACAAGTCAACGGTTCCGGTCGGGACGGCCGACAAGGTGCGTGCCGCCATTGCCGATGAATTGCGCCTGCGCGCGAGCAATATCGAGTACGGCGTCGTGTCTAACCCGGAGTTTCTCAAGGAAGGCGCAGCAGTTGAAGATTTCATGCGCCCGGATCGAATCGTCATCGGGAGCAGTGACGAACGCTCAACCCAGCTGATGCGCGCGCTGTACGCGCCATTCCAGCGCAATCACGAGCGATTGATCATGATGGATGTTCATTCGGCGGAACTGACCAAGTATGCAGCCAATGCGATGCTGGCCACGCGCATCTCGTTCATGAATGAGCTTGCCAATCTGGCCGAGCGTCTGGATGCGGATATCGAGCAGGTGAGAAAGGGCATGGGATCGGATCCCAGAATTGGTTATCACTTCCTGTATGCCGGCGTTGGTTATGGCGGATCTTGTTTTCCCAAGGATGTGCGGGCGTTGATCAAGACCGCAGCGGAAGTCGATGGGGACCTTCGTATCCTGAAGGCGGTTGAGTCAGCCAATGCAGCGCAAAAGCAGGTGTTACCGGCCAAGATATTGTCAAAGTTTGGCGACAAACTCGACGGTCGCAGCATTGCCGTGTGGGGTTTGGCGTTCAAACCCAATACCGATGATATGCGGGAGGCACCCAGTCTGGAACTGATCGATGCATTGCTCGCACGCGGCGCTGCTATTACTGCCTACGATCCGGTCTCCATGCCTGAAGCCCAGCGCATGTTCAGCGGCAATAAAGCAATCGCCTTTGCCAAATCGCCAATGGCGGCCCTGGAAGGAGCCGATGCCCTGGCCATCGTGACCGAGTGGAAGGAGTTTCGCAGTCCTGACTTCAATGCCATCCGGAATGCACTGAAGGAAAGGGTCATCTTTGATGGTCGCAATCTGTATGAGCCGGAACACGTACGCAGTTTTGGGCTGGAGTACCATGCCATTGGCAGAAAATAGATTCTGATTTGGCTGGAGGCATGTTGAATTTTCTGTGGCATGTCAGTTGATACATTGTGATTGATCGGATTACCAGATTGGACCATAGGCTGCTGCCCGATTTTGGAAAGACCAGAATCCTGATTGTGGGTGACGTCATGCTGGACCGTTACTGGTTCGGCGAGGTTTCGCGCATTTCACCGGAGGCGCCGGTACCCATTGTGAAGATTGAGCGCACCGAAGAGCGTCCCGGCGGTGCGGCGAACGTGGCACGCAATATCGCCTCGCTTGGTGCAGTTGTCGACTTGTTATCGGTCATTGGCGATGACCAGGCCGGTGAGCAGTTGCAGAAGCTGATCAGCGAGGCGGGGGTTTCAGCCAATCTGCGCCGTGACCCTACGATATCCACCACCGTAAAGCTGCGTGTCATTGGTCGCCAGCAGCAATTGCTGCGCATTGATTTTGAAACGACGCCCAGTCGCGAGGTGCTTGCTGACAAATTGCTCGATTTTGGCCTGCTGCTGGATGGATGTGATGTCGTTATCCTTTCTGACTACGGCAAGGGTGGCCTGGCACATATAGGTAAAATGATCACAATGGCACGCCAAAAAGGCAAGCCTGTACTGGTGGATCCTAAAGGTGATGATTATTCACGATACAGAGGAGCCACGCTGATAACGCCGAATCGCGCCGAACTGAAGCAGGTCATTGGCAACTGGTCCTCGCAGGCTGAGCTTGAGGTAAAAGTGCAGAAGTTGCGCAAGGACCTGGAACTCGACGCGTTGTTGCTAACCAGAAGCGAAGAGGGCATGACCCTGTTTCGCGAAGGATCAGTTTTCAATGAGCCGGCAAGCGCCCGGGAAGTGTACGATGTCAGCGGTGCCGGTGATACGGTCATCGCGGTTCTGGCGGCGATGCTGGCCGGGGGCTGCGACTTGGAGGCAGCAGTCAGCGTGGCCAATATTGCCGCAGGTATAGTGGTTGGAAAATTCGGGACCGCAACTGTGCAACTGGCAGAACTGCAGTCGGCCTTGCAGTAGCAGCGTTACGATATGACAGGAATGGGATAGCGATGTTTTACGTGGTTACCGGTGCCGCCGGGTTTGTAGGGTCCAATCTGGTCAGGGCGCTCAATGCGCGCGGCGAGCGAAACATTCTCGCCGTGGACAATCTGGAGCGGTCCGAGAAGTTCAGCAATCTTGCCGACCTGGAAATTGCGGATTATCTGGACAAGCGGGATTTTCTGGATCGATTGTCCGCTGGCCAGTTTGACGGCACTATCGATGTGTTCTTTCATCAAGGCGCCTGTTCCAATACCATGGAGCTCGACGGACGCTACATGATGGAAAACAACTATCGTTATTCCGCAGCCCTGCTGGAGTTTTGCCTGGAGGAAGAAATACCGCTGATCTACGCGTCGTCGGCAGCGGTGTATGGCGGTACCGGCAATTTTCGCGAGGAGCGCGCCTGTGAGGCGCCCCTCAATGTTTATGGCTATTCCAAATTGTTGTTTGACCAGTTGGTGCGACGTCGCATCGGTGAGGCCAGCGCGCAGATTGCGGGATTTCGCTACTTCAACGTTTATGGTCCGAACGAACAGCACAAGGGACGCATGGCGTCGGTGGCCTGGCATTTTTTCAACCAGTTTCGTGCTGAAGGCTGTGTGCGCCCGTTTGCCGGGTCCGGTGGTTATGCCGATGGCGAGCAGCGTCGAGATTTTGTTTCAGTTGAAGACCTCATCAAGGTGAATCTGTTTTTTCTGGATAATCCGGACATTTCCGGCACATTCAATGTGGGTACCGGCAAGGCGCAGAGTTTCAATGACATTGCCAGCACGGTGGTCAATGCATGCCGCATCGATGCCGGCCTGCCCAGGCTGGAACTGGCTGATCTGCACCGTGAAGGGCTGATCCGCTACACGCCGTTCCCGGATGCATTGCGTGGCAAGTACCAGCATTTCACCGAGGCTGACACCAGTGCTTTGCTAAGTGCCGGTTACCGCGATTCCTTCATGACCGTCGAGCAGGGTGTCGGCCGCTATGTGGAGCATCTGCTGCGGCGCGCATCCTCCTGAATTGCTTGTCCTGCTTTACTAACTTTCCATTTATTTGAAGACTGTCGCGATGTATAAAACCATTGAAGACACCATAGGCAATACCCCTCTCGTTCGCCTGAAGCGCATTCCCGGGCAGACAAGCAACGTCATTCTGGCCAAGCTGGAGGGCAATAACCCGGCTGGTTCGGTCAAGGACCGGCCGGCATTGTCGATGATTACCGGTGCGGAGCGGCGCGGCGAAATCAAGCCTGGCGATACCTTGATTGAGGCCACCAGTGGCAACACCGGTATTGCGCTGGCGATGGCGGCAGCCATGCGTGGCTACCGCATGATATTGATCATGCCGGAACATCTGTCAATTGAACGGCGTCAGCTTATGCGCGCTTTTGGCGCGGAAATCATCCTGACTCCGAAGGCAGGCGGTATGGAATCGGCGCGGGATCTTTCGGAAAAAATGCGCGCTGAAAGCAAGGGCATCATCCTTGATCAGTTTGCCAATCCGGACAATCCGCTTGCGCACTATCAAACCACGGGTCCGGAAATCTGGAACGATACCAATGGCAGCATTACGCATTTTGTGTCCAGCATGGGCACCACCGGGACCATCATGGGGGTCTCGCGCTACCTAAAGGAGAAGAATCCCGCGATCAAGGTCATCGGCGCGCAGCCGACCGATGGGTCGCAGATTCCCGGTATCAGAAAATGGCCGGAGGAATATCTTCCCAGAATCTACGATGCACAACGCGTCGACAGGGTTGAGTATGTCAGCCAGAGCGATGCCGAGGAAATGACGCGGCGCATGGCACGCGAAGAAGGCTTGTTCGCAGGCATCTCATCCGGCGGCGCAATGACCGTGGCCCTGCGTATCGCCGAGGAAGTGCAAAATGCGGTGATCGTTTCCATTGTCTGTGATCGTGGTGACCGTTATTTGTCCACTGGGGTGTTCCCCGATTGAATTACAGGCATTCTGTCAAATGACTTGTCGGGTTGTCGCGTGACACCAGTTCTCGCATTCGATATCGAGACGGTTCCAGATACTCATGGGCTGCGGCGTCTGCACGGCCTCGATGTCTCGTTGTCAGACCACGACGTCGCTGAATATGCATTTGTGCGGCGCCGGATTCAGAGCGGGCATGATTTTCTGCCGCCTCATCTGCACCGTGTGGTGTCGATCTCCTGCGCGTTGCGCGAGGGAACGACGTTCCGGGTCTGGTCGCTGGGACAGCCCGGTGATGGCGAGGCCGATCTCATCCAGCGATTCTATGACGGCATAGAACGCTATTCGCCGCAACTGGTGTCATGGAACGGCAGCGGTTTCGATTTGCCGGTGCTCCATTATCGAAGCCTTGTGCATGGGCTGGTGGCATCGCGCTACTGGGACATGGGCGAAGATGACAGAGATTTCAAGTTCAACAATTACATCAATCGCTATCACACGCGTCATCTTGACCTGATGGACCTGCTTGCCTTGTATAACGGGCGCAACTACGTCCCGCTGGATGATATGGCGCAATTGATCGGTTTCCCCGGAAAACTGGGCATGGATGGTTCCAAGGTGTGGGACGCTTTCCAGAATGGCGAGATCGTCTCCATACGCAATTACTGCGAGACGGACGCCGCCAATACGTTTCTTCTATTTCTACGCTATCAGCTCATGCGCGGCGCTCTTGATGAGCCGGCGTACAGGAAGGAATGCGATTTGGTCCGCGACACACTGGCCCGACTGGATGCGCCGCACTGGAGCGAATTCCTGGCGGCCTGGGGGCCGCAACAGTGATGTTTGAAACCGGGTTGGACGAATGTTGAATCACGCCATCATCGAGTCCCTTGATCGTGAAGGGCGTGGTGTTGCACACGTCGAAGGCAAAGCCATCTTCATCGATGGGGCATTGCCAGCCGAAGTGGTCTCCTATTCCTCCTACAGGAAAAAGCCCTCGTATGAGTTCGCGCAGATCGTGGAGCTGAAAAATGCCAGTTCATCGCGGGTTGACGCGCAATGCCCCTGGTATGGCCGTTGCGGCGGCTGCGCCTTGCAGCACTATGATTTGCGCGCCCAGATCGCGGCAAAGCAGCGCATCCTGGAAGATGCCCTTTGGCATATTGGCCGTGTGAGAGCGGGGCGCATGCTCTCGCCGGTCAGTGGTCCCGCCTGGGGCTACCGACATCGCGCTCGTTTGTCGGTTCGCCTCGTTCCGAAGAAGGGCGGCGTGCTGGTCGGATTTCATGAGCGTAAATCGAGCTATGTCGCCGAGATGACCAGCTGCGAAGTACTGCCGCCACGGATTTCAGATGCCATTGCGAAACTGCGGGAGTTGGTGAGCCAGCTCTCCATTCGTGATGGTTTGCCCCAGGTCGAAGTGGCCGTCGGTGAGCGCGTCAGCGTCATGGTGCTGCGGATTCTGGCTGCGCCCAGCGCGCAAGATGAGGTGCTGTTGAAACGTTTTGCCGAAGAGGGCGATTTCCAAATCTGGCTGCAGACGAAAGGGCCGGACACGGCGCGCCCATTCTGGCCGCTTGACGCACCTGCGCTTGATTATGTCTTGCCCGAATTCGACGTAAGAATTGGGTTTTTGCCAACGGATTTCACCCAGGTCAATCATGCAGTCAATCGCATTCTGGTCAGACTCGCGCTCGGCCTGCTGAACCCGCGCGCCTCGGACAGGATTGGCGATTTCTTTTGCGGGCTGGGCAATTTCACGCTACCACTCGGACGCTCCGGTGCCAGCGTGTCTGGTTGGGAAGGAAGCGATGGCCTCGTGGCCAGGGCACGCTTGAATGCACAAGGCAACGGGTTGGCCGATCATTGCCGCTTTGAAGCGGTCAATCTGTTTGAAGCCGAAGCGTGCGAGCGTGTCTTGAGAACGGCCGGCAAGCTGGACAAGGTGCTGATCGATCCGCCTCGCGAAGGCGCGATTGAACTGGTCAAGGCGCTGACGGTCAACAATGAAGCCGAACGAATCGTTTATGTTTCCTGTGACCCGGCCACGCTTGCAAGAGATGCCGCCATCCTGGTCAAGGATCACAAATACGTACTTGATGCAGCGGGTGTGATCAATATGTTCCCGCATACCGCGCACGTCGAATCGATAGCCGTATTTGAGCGTTGCTGAGCTTACACATCGACCAGCACGCTTGATGAGATGTTATAATCGATCCGTAACAAAGACTTATCATTCTGATCCGCCTGCGGCCATCAGGCGCGCGCAGCGGATGTCAATGAAGATTTGCAGGAAGGTTGGCCGAGCGGTTGAAGGCACCGGTCTTGAAAACCGGCAGGGGCGCAAGTCTCTCGTGAGTTCGAATCTCACACCTTCCGCCAATCTCGCATCCAACAGGGTCCAAAGAAGCCCCATTTCCCCAACAAGTCTCCGATTCGACACAAGGCGAGGAATCGGCGATCCGCGCATGGTTGGCGCGCATCGATGAAACCGACCCGGCGATCATTGCGCACCTGTTGGACAAATGCCGCGCCGGCGCTGATGCGCGAGGCTATTTCCTCGGACGGGCGGTGGAACTGCCGCCTCCCTTGGCCTTCTATGATGACCGCAGGCACTGTGACCAATGCGCGAACCTCACCGGCCGTGGGCTATGCCTTGCAGCGCGGCGGGGGGAGATCGAGGCAAGCCGTACCTTTGAGCCGATTCGCGATCTGCCG
>CANKAJ010000080.1 GCA_947479645.1 Betaproteobacteria bacterium
GAAGGAGGAGAGTTGTATGTGTCTTATGAAATCGAGAGGCCTGCTGGCATGCGGTATTTTGATGGCGGCGCTCGGTGCGGCCGCTCCAGTCGCTGCTCAGGAATATCCCACCAAATCGATTCGCTTCATTGTGCCTTTCCCCCCCGGCGGCGGAACGGATATCACTGCAAGAGCGGTTAGTACCGGATTGACCGAAGCGCTTGGGCATGCCGTGGTCATCGACAATCGTGCCGGCGCGGGGGGCGTGATCGGCGCCGATATGGCAGCGAAGGCGCCGCCCGATGGCTACACGATACTGCTGGGTTCTCCCGGGCCCATGACCATCAATCCCAATCTGGGCCCGGTGCCCTATGACGTGGCGAAGGATTTCAGTCCGATCACGCTGGTGACGATCAGCCCGTTCCTGCTGCTGGTCAATCCCACGGTTCCGGTAAAGTCAGTGAGGGAGTTGATCGCGCTGGCCAAGGCCAAGCCGAATACATTGAATTTCGGCACAGCCGGAATCGGCTCGACAGCGCATCTGGCCGGTGAACAATTCAAGGCGATTTCCGGTGCCCAGATTGTGCATGTTCCCTACAAGGGAGCCAGTCAGTCGCTTATCGCCTTGCTGAGCGGTGAAGCGCAGATCGGTGTGGAAAGTCTTCCCGTGGTGCTCACGCATATCCGTTCCGGAAAACTCCGGGCGCTGGCGGTGGGCACGACCACCCGTTCTACCATCGTGCCGGACTATCCGACCATGCAGGAAGCGGGCGTTCCGGGTTATGAGCAGACCACTGCGTCCGGCGTTCTGGCACCGGCCAAGACGCCGGCGTTCGTGATCAACAAGCTCAATGCCGAAATCCGCAAGATCCTGCAGAAGCAGGAGGTCAAGGATCAGCTGGTGAAGCTGGGCACGCAGGCGCTGGGCGGCACGCCGGAGCAGTACGCGGAACACCTGCGTAACGAGTATGCAATGTATGCCCGGGTCATCAAGGCGGCCGGCATCAAGCGCGAAGAGTAGGCCGGCAGGCCATTTCAAAAAATCTTTTCAATACACCATGGTGAACAATTGAAAATCAAACGAATAGAACATGTGGCTATTGTGGTCGACAAACTGGCGCCGGGCATGAAGATGCTCGAGGATGTGTTTGGATTGAAGCTTGACTATGTGCAGGAAACCAATCTGTCCAAGCTGGCCATGTATCCGGTGGGTGACAGCAGCCTGGAGTTGATCGAGACGAAGTCCGCGGATTCGCGCAGCGGACAGTGGCTGGCCCGCAACGGACAGAGCCTCTATCACCTGTGCTTTGAGGTGGATGATATTCTCGACGCGATCAGGGAATTGAAAGCCAAGGGCATCAAGTTGCAGGATGAAGTGCCCAAACCGGGGCACGGTGGTTCCCAGATCGTGTTTCTTGATCAGGCCTCCACGGGAAACCTGCTGATCGAACTGGTGCAGATGCCGGCGCAGGCGGCACATTGAGATATTGCAGTTGACTCACAGGTAATACGTTCAATAATCCAAGGGGAAAGCATGCTTCGAATTCCGGTACTCACTGAAAAAGACATGAGCGACGCGCAGCGGCGCGTCTACGACAAGATTGTGTCCGGCGTGCGCAAGACCACGCCGGCAGGCCCGCTGGTTGCGGCCATGCATAACGCGGATCTGGCCGAGGTGTGGTCGCGCATGGGCGAAGTGCTGCGCTTCAATTCCAGCCTGCCCGAGCATCTGCGCGAATTCACCATTCTCGTGACCGGGCGTTACTGGGACAGCCAGTTCGAGTGGTTCGCCCATGAGCCGATCGGCCTGCAAAAGGGGTTGTCGCCCAAGACCATCGAGGCGCTGCGCATGGATACCGGCAAATTCGATGATCCGGACGAACAACTGATCTACGATTACGCCAGCACCCTGCTCAAGAAGCACGCGGTTGGCGATGACCTGTACAAGCGCGCCCAGACGCGCTGGGGCACGTCGGTGCTGATCGAACTGACCGCGCTGATCGGTTATTACTGCATGGTGTGTTCAACGCTGAATGCGCACTGCTTTGACGTGCCTGAAGGCACCCAGCGTCCGCTGCCGCCGCTGTAACAAGGGATGTGCCATCAGCGCCGTGACTGAAGTGACGGTGCTGATGCTGCAACAGCACTGCCTCCCGCTCAGGCAAATATCTCCGCCAGTGAGCGTATGCATTGCAGCGCCTTTTCGTGCGACAGGCCGGGCCACTGCACGCGCATGATGAAGTGGTTCACGCCCAGCGTTTCGCTGTAGCGCGCAATCTCGTCTTTCACAAAGGCCTTGTCGCCAATGATGAAGGATTCGCGCATCATCTTGTCGAATTTGGCGGACTCCGCTTCACTCAGCTTGTTCTGCAGGCCCCAGGTGTCGTAGGACGCGTACTTGTAGCGCAGCACTTCCCGGCAATCGTCCACGGCGGAGGCCATGGTCGTGCCGATGTAGCATTCCCGTGAGATGGGGATTTCGGTCGGCCACTCCTTGCCAACCTCTCGCAGTGTGTCGCGGTACAACTGCATTGACGGAATCAGCGTGTCATAGTCCATGCCCGGCACGATTAGCCAGGCATCACCGATGGCGGCGGCGCGCTTGATGGCGGCATTGACCTGCGCCGCGACCCAGATCGGGACTCCACCGGGACGTGAGGGACGGATACTGAGTCCGGCCTCGGTGATGCGATGGAAGCGGCCGTGGTGCGTCACGCGCTCTTCGGTCCACAAGCGACGCATCAGTCCGACGCTCTCGGAAAAGCGCGGTGCGCGCTCGGACAGGGGAATGCCAAATGCCTCGTATTCCTGCTCCCGGTAACCGAGGCCGACGCCCAGCACATAATTGCCGCCGGACAGCACATCCAGCGTTGCGGCCTCCTCGGCCAGCGCGACGGGATTCTGCAAGGGCAGGATGATGATATCGCTGCCGACGGTCATGCCCTTGGCTTCGGCCATCAGGAAGGGCAGCACCGCCGACAGTTGCAGCATCTGGGTGGGGGCGGTGAGGTAGTGCTGCGGGAACCACAACGACGAAAACCCGAGGTCGCGAGCAACCCGGACCTGCTCGATCATCTCCGGTACCTGAGCACGCATGTCGACGCCCGGGTGGGCCTGCGTGTTCACCATCAGTCCAACTTTCATGATTCAGCTTTCCTGGCAAGGTGTATTGGCGTGTCGTGCGACACGCACATCGAGCATCAACGGTAAAGGGCGAAATTCGGCGGGCGTTTTTCCAGGAAGGCGCTGGCGCCTTCCTGTTGTTCGCCGGTCTTGAAGTAATTGGGCGCAACTTCCGCAATCAGATCCGCCATGCTGCGATCCATGATCGGAGCCATCTGGTCATACAGCGAGCGCTTGACGATTTTCAGGCAGGTGGGGCTCAAGGCCAGCATCTCATTGGCCCACTTCTTCACTTCCTCATCCAGCTTTTCCTTGGGGACGACGGCATTCACCAGGCCCCATTCCAGCGCCTGTTGCGCGGTGTACTTGCGGCACAGCATCCACAGTTCGCGCGCGCGCTTGTGGCCGATCACGTTGGCCGCGTGGGCAACCAGGTAGCCCCCTGCCGGCGATCCCACGCGCGGCCCGTTCTGGCCGAAGATCGAATGCTCGGCGGCGATCGTGATGTCGCAGAAATAGGCGATATGGTGGCCGCCACCGATGGCATAACCGCTCACACGGGCGATGACCGGCTTCAGGCACTGCGCGATCTTGCGATTGAGATGGAATTCAAGCGCGGCGTCTTCAAGACCGCTCTTGCCGTCGCTGCCTTTTTCCCAATTGATATCGCCGCCGACGCAAAACGCGCGGTCACCGGCCCCGGTCAGCACGATGACGCCGACCTTGGGGTCGATTGCCGACTGTTCGATCAGGTCCTCAATCTCCTTGAAGTTGTCGAGGGTGCAGGCATTCAACACCTTCGGGCGATTGATGGTGATGGTGGCGATGTAATCCTTGACCTCGTAAAGAATTTCTTCAGACACTGTGGATCTCCCTGGAAATTTTCCGCCATTGTAAAAGACGGTATGAAATGGCTGGTGGCTTCATTGACTGTTGGGTTCGTGGGCGTGTGGGCGCTGCACGCTACGTTTTCGCAGCAACCGGGATCACCCGGTCCAATAGCTGGTCGGCGGCGGAATAGGGGTCAATGCTGCGAGCAGCGATGCGCTCGACGAGATCATCGAATTCTCCTGGCTTGAGCCCGTTTCTTTCCAGTCGCTTCATGAAGCGCTGCGAAACCAGATCGCGCAGTCGTGACTCTCCGCGCATGCGCTGGCGCCTTGATTGCAAGGTCTTGTCCTGATCACGGAAGCGCCAGATGGCATCGACGAGTTCTGTCACGCCGGTGTTCGTGGTTGCGACCGTATTCAGGACGGGCGGGCGCCATTGGCCGGGTTTGAATGAATGCAATGACAGATTCGATTCCAGCGTCAGCGCCAGTCGTTCGGCGCCGTCGCGGTCGGCCTTGTTGACGACGAACAGGTCGGCGATTTCCATGATGCCGGCCTTTAGCGCCTGAATATCGTCGCCTGCGCCCGGCACCAGTGTGACAATGCAGGCATCCGCGGTGCGAACGATCTCCACTTCGTCCTGTCCGACCCCCACGGTTTCGATGATGATGATGTCAAAGCCGGCAGCGTCGAGTATCAGCGTGGCATCGCTGGTGGCGCGGGCCAGTCCGCCCAGGTGGCCGCGCGTGGCCATACTGCGGATGAATACCCCCTTGTCGCCCGAATGCGTCAGCATGCGCAGCCGATCGCCAAGAATGGCGCCCCCACTGAAAGGGCTGGTCGGATCAACCGCGATCACGGCAACGCTGAGGCGCCTGCCCTGAACTGATTGTGAGCGGATCGTGGCGATGAGTCGCTCCACCAGGGTGCTCTTGCCGGCACCAGGCGGCCCGGTAATGCCAATGATGTAACTTTGTCCCGTGTGAGCGTAAATGGCGCGGATCAATTCCACAGCCGCGGCATCTTCACTTTCGACGAGCGAAATGGCGCGGGCAATCGCGCGGGGATCACCCGCCAGTATGCGATCGGCGAGACTTGAATTCACGAATGGGACCTTGGATTGAGGTGTGTGTGGAACGCTGGTCCGACATTATGACCAATCTTGCCGGCACTGAGAACGTCGTTGCGCGGTCTGCGCAGCACCTGGCAGCGCAGAATCGGGATTGCAAATGATGATATGCTGATTTCAGAATTAAAACCGCGCACAGTATTCAATGCTCGCCCGATCACGGGCAAAAGGCAGCGCAGTCGGTAAAGCAGGAAACAATAAGGAGACATCGTGTTGAGCAGAATATCCTTGGTTGTATCGATGCTGGTGCTGGGGGCTTTGGGTTCGGGGTTGGGGTGGCAGGGCAATGCCTTGGCACAGGATGACGCGGCGCGAAACTATCCGCAGCAACCCGTGCGCCTGGTGCTGCCGTTTGCCGCGAGCGGTTCGACAGACCTGCTGGGCCGATTGGTCGGCGAGCTATTAACCAAGGAGCTGGGGCAGCGCTTTGTGGTTCTGAATGTGGTCGGTGGCGGCGGTGCCATCGGCGCATTGCAGGCGGCACGCGCGGCGCCCGATGGTTACACGCTGCTGATTGGCACACCTGGCACCATGATCATCAATCCCAATCTGCGCAAGGACATTGGCTACGATCCCATCAAGGATTTCATGCCGGTCAGTTTTGTCTGGGCGCAACCCAGTGCCATCATCGTGCTCAAGGATTCACCACTGACCAGCGTGAAGGAACTGATCACGCGGGCCAAGCGTCAACCCGGCAAGATCAATTTTGCTTCCGCGGGAGTGGGCTCGTTCAATCATATGAGTGGCGAACTGTTCAATTCACTTGCCGGCATCAAGATGACCCACGTTCCCTACAAGGGTGTCGCCCCTGCCATGACGGACCTGATGGCGAAGAATGTGGACGTCATTTTCGGCACCGTGGCCAGCCTGCTGAGCTTTCGCGACAAGCTGACTGGCCTTGCCGTGGCGTCACAGACCCGCTCGACATTCGCACCTGATGTGCCTACGTCGGCACAGGCTGGTCTGCCGGAGTTTCTCTATACCTCGTGGGGTGGATTGTTTGCGCCCACCGGAACATCCACACGCATTGCCGAGCGGCTGAGTGCGGCACTGGCCCGGTCGCTGACGCAGGACAGTGTCAAGGAACGTTTTATTGCCCTGGGCGTGGAAGCCGCCTATGGCAATGCCGCCGAACTGCAGCGCCATGTCGCGGCGGAATTCAAGCAGACCCGGCAATTGATCGAGACCGCGGGCATTGTCGAGGAAAAATAGATGTGTGCAACACGCAATGCGTGTCGTCACGCCGATTCCAAGGTGCCGGATTCTGTATGACTAACAAGAGGATTTTTCCATGAGCCTGCGTATCTGGCACCAGAGTTTTACCGTGCTCGGCGATGTGCCGGTGTATCGCGAAGCGCTTGCGCAAAGAGTGTCTGAAATCGTTCGTCCCGGCACCATCGTGGACCTGCACGGCCAGATACCGGGCACGTTTCCGGCCGACTATCCTGGCACAGACCTGGCCTATAACTTCCTGTACTGGCTGCACGGCATCCAATGGGTGGCGGCGGCGCGCGAGGCGGAACGGCAGGGCTACGACGCCATGGTGCTGGCGAGCATGTCCGACCCGATGCTGCGCGAGATTCGTACCATCGTCGATATTCCCGTGGTCGGTTATGGTGAGTCGGTGTTCAACTATGCCGGTTATTACGGTCGGCGTATCGGCATGCTGGTGTTCATTGCCGAGCGCAAGGAAAGTTGGCCCGAGCGGATAAGGCAGTGGGGAATGCAGGAGCGCTTTGCCGGGGTCATGCCGGCCGGTGTGACGTTCAAGGAAGTGGTGGCCGCATACAGCGATCCGGTGCGTTGCAAGGCGGTGCTTGCGACCGTGGCCGAGAGCGCGGAGAGGCTCATACGCGAAACGGGTGCTGACCTGATCCTGCCTGCGGAGATGCCGTTGAACCTATTGTTGGCGCGCGAAAAAGTCAGCAGCCTGGGCAGTGCCACGGTGCTGGATGGATTGGCCACGTGCCTGAGTGCGGCCGAGTCGGTGGCGGACCTGCAAAAGTCCTCAGGGATGTCACCCAGCGCCAGGGGCTTTTTCAATGTGCGTCCCGACAAGGCGCGTGTGCAGCAGGCGCTGGAGTTCTACGGACTGGCCGATCTGGGGCGCCGCATCCCGAAGGACTGATTTTTGTCGCGGGAGGCTGGCAGGGGAGTGCCCCTGCCAGCATTTCTTAACCGCCGGTAATGCCGGTGTCCTTGATGAAGGATTTCCAGCGCACCAGATCGTCCCTGATCTTGGCGGCAAACTGGTCTGGCGTGGTGCCCTCGATATCGAGCCCGGCCGATTTCAGCGATTTGACGACGTCGGGCGCAGTGAGGCCCTTGGCGGTCTCCGCGTGCAAGCGGTTCACGATATCTCTGGAGGTGCCCGCGGGCGCCATCAGGCCATACCAGGAATTCACTTCAAAGTTTGCAATGGTCTCGGAGACCGTGGGGAGGTCCGGATACAAGGCGGAGCGTCGCAGCGTCGTCACTGCAATCGGGCGCAGGCGGCCACCCTCAATGTGCGGAATTGCGCCGGCCGCGATGCTCAGAAATGCCATCGAAATGCGCTTGCCCAGCAAATCGACCAGTACCGGTGCGCCACCCTTGTAGGGCACGTGCAGAAGGTCGGCTTTCTCATAAAAGCCCAGCATGGCGCCGGCAAGGTGGGTGGTGCTGCCAGGGCCGACCGAGCCATAGGAGACCGCACCCGGATTGGTCTTGGCGTTGTCGAGTATGTCCTTGATGGTTCTGAACGGTGAGTCGGTTGTGACCACCAGGATGAGCGGGCCTGAAACCAGCTGCGAAATCGGTGCGAAATCGCGAACCGAATCATAAGGCATGTTCTGCATGGCCGGACTGATCGCGGTAGGTCCGACATGAGAGACCAGCAGCGTGTAACCATCCGGTGCCGCCTTGGCGACAATGTCGGAGCCGATGATGCCGTTGGCACCGGGACGGCTGTCGATCACGATGGGTTGCTTCAGTGCATCAGAGACTTTCATCAGGGAAGAGCGCGCCACCAGTTCGGCGCTGCTGCCCGGAGGCCAGGGGCTGATCGCCCGTATGGGCTTGGTTGGATAGTTTTGAGCCTGGGCGATCGCGCTTGCACCCAGAGCGGCAAGCAGTACCAGCGGAGTCAATCGGCACACTGAACGCACTGGCAACAGATTCATGATTCCCATCTTTCCTCCTCGTTGATATTCACTGCTTGTATAGCTTTTGTGCTGCTGTACTGCAAAGCCAGGATGCAATCGGGATGCCTGGATCAACTGCCCAGATGATTCAGGCGATCCACCGCTTCGGCGAACTCTGCGAGCATGTCGTAGAAGATCTGGCGCACTGTGGTTTCATTCTGCATCTGGCCGATGACTTGTCCGGCCGGGTAGCTGGCCAGGGCTTCGGCATTGGCGCGTGTCACGCGTGCCATCGCTTCCTTGGTCAAGAGGCTCTGCAGCGGCATCATCAGCGGATCCGGCGCGCCGGCCGCAGTCCATGCGTCGGTCCAGCCGCTCTTGAGCACGCGACTGGGCTTGCCGCTGTAACAGCGGGAAATGACGGCATCCTGCGATCGCGCAGCCAGGATCTTGCGTTTGACTTCCGGCGGGGCATCGCTTTGCGCAGTGCACAGCCACACGGAGCCGCACCAGACGCCGGCCGCGCCCAGGGCCATGGCGGCGGCCATCTGACGGCCAGTGGCGATGCCGCCGGCGGCCAGCACCGGCACCGGTGCCACCAGATCGACAATCTGCGGCGTCAGCACCATGGTGGCGATGGTGCCGGTATGGCCACCGGCTTCGGTGCCTTGCGCAATGATCAGATCGGCGCCGGCATCCCGCTGGCGTTTGGCGTGCTCCGGGGAACCGACCAGCGAGCCAATCCTGATGCCACGTTCGCGGGCGCGTTTGACCACGCTGTCGTTGGGGCGACCGAGTGCTGCCGCGAGCAGCGTGAACGGATGTTCGAATGCAATATCCAGGACTTCTTCGTGCTGTTCCGGGCTGACGGTCATGCGCCGCAGCGTGGCGCGGCGGATGTCTTCGGCCATGCCTTCAGGCAATGGTGGAATGTCGTTGTCCTCAAGCAGCTTGGCCATGAAGCGGCGATGCTCCTCTGGAAGCAGTTGCCCGGTATCGAGGCTCGCGGTGTCAACCCTGGCGTAGGTCGTGGGCATGAGGATGTCCAACCCATAGGGTCGGCCATCGATATGCGCATCGATCCAGTCGAGTTCGCGCCGCAGTTCTTCCGGTGTGAAATGGGCCGTGCCAAGAACACCCAGTCCACCGGCTTTCGAGGCTTCGACAACCACATCGCGGCAATGCGAAAACGCGAAGATCGGCGTCTGGATGCCGAACATCGCGCATGCCGGGCTGTTACGCATTGGCTGCAATCCGTTCGAGATCGGCTTTGACGATCTTGCCTGAAGAATTGCGTGGCAGCTTGTCAATGAACAAGATGAGACGCGGCACCTTGTAGGGGGCCAGCTTGGCCTTGCATTGGGCGACCAGAGACGCCTTGGTTACGCCGGATGCGGACACGACGAACGCGGTCAGTTCTTCGCCGAACTCGCGTGAAGGCGTGCCAATGACCGCCGCATCGGACACGCCGCTGCATTCGAGCAATACCTTTTCGATGTCGCCGGGATAGATATTCATGCCGCCGCGGATGATCATGTCCTTGACGCGGCCCTTCAGATAGACAAATCCGGCGGTATCGATCATCGCCAGGTCGCCGGGGTAAAACCAGCCGTCGCGGAAGGCTTCGTTGCTGTCCCCGACAAAATAGCCTTTGGGTGACGCCGGGCTGCGATAGCGCAGGCGACCGACTTCACCGACCGGCAAGGGCCGATGGTCTTCATCGACGATCTCAACGTCAACCCGAAATCCCGGCCGTCCGACCGACTCGGGCGCGATGAGCATATCCTCCGGGCTGGTGATGGAAACGGCGCCGCCTTCGGTGGATGAATATATTTCGTAGAGGTTCGGCGTCAGTCGCTCGCGCACCGCCATGCGTTCCTCGCGATACAGCGCTGAACCGCTGGAGATGAGTTTGCGCATGGACGGGAAGGCGAGGCCTTCGTATTGATTGTCGAGCAGGCGCCGCAGAATGGTCGGCACCAGAAAGATGGCGGTGCCATCCACCGCAGCAACATGCGCCACCAGTGCCTCGGGCTCGTAAGGCGGCGGGAACAGGGAGACCGTTGCCCCCGCAAAAATCATGGCCAGCGTGAAACCGCGACCACCGCCGTGATACAGCGGTGTTGCCAGCACGAATCGGTCGTTGGCGTTCATGGTGAGGTTGAGCCAGTAAGGCATGAACCTGGATTCGAACTGCCGATGCGTGACGCAGGGCCCCTTGGGCATGCCGGTCGTGCCCGAAGACAGCGAGAGCAGAAAAGGACTTTCGTCGGTGACCTCGGCGTCGGTGTAAATGCGCTCGGTCTCGACAAACATGCCGGGCGTGACTGCAAGCCAGTTGGACGGCGGATTTGCCGGCAGCGCTTCCATCAGCACGAGTTGCGCCGTGTAGCGCTCCGCCACGGCGCGCTGTTCGTCGAGGCTCCAGCGCCAGTCCATGGGCAGGATGATGGCGCCGATGCGCGCCAACGCCAGCAGTGCAATGAGGTGCTCGGGGCTGTCCTTCAGCGCCACCCCGACGATATCTCCCCGCTTGACGCCCTTGTCACCAAGCGCAAATGCGGTGCCATTGACAGCGCGGTCAAGCGAAAGAAAATCGATGCTGCGTTCGCCTTGCCGGATCGCAACTTTGCGCGCCCGGAGGCGCGCATGCAGGCGAAATACCTCGGAAAACGGCATGGGTGAATCAGATCTTGATCTTGTACACCCGTGCGGCGTTGTCACGCAGGAACTTGGGCAGCACCGCGGGACGCAGATTGAGTTCCTTGATTTCCTTCATGCAGCGATCGAAGTCAAGCAGCGGATAGTCGGTGCCGAACATGACCTTGTCCTGGCCATAGGTGTTGATGTAGTGCACGAAGCTGGCGGGCCAGTACCTGGGGCTGTGGGCATCGGAGGCGATGTAGATGTTCTTGTGCTTCCAGGCCATGGCGATCATTTCGTCGTGCCATGGTATGCCGATATGGCTGGCGACGATTTTCAATTCAGGCAGATCGCAGGCGACCGAATCCAGCGTGATCGGCCGCGCCACGCTGCGGCAGGGATAGTCCGGCGCATACACCATGGACTGGCCGATGTGCATCAGTACCGGCACATCAAGCTCAATGGCCTTGGCATAGAACGGATAGTACTTGGCATGGTCGGGGGCGAGTTCGAACCACTGCGGGTAGAGGTGCGCACCGACAAATCCGTATTCGGTAATGGCCTTCTGAAACTCACGCACGCCCGCCATGCCTTCGGTCGGGTCAATGCCGGCCAGGCCGGAAAAGCGGTCCGGATATTTCTGGATGGCTTCTGCAACGAGTCGAACGGGCAGGTGATAGGTCGAGGCAGGTCCCTTGGGGCCACACTTGGTTGACACCAGAAAGCCGCGGCGGATTCCGGCAGCATCCATCTGACGTATGCATTCTTCCAGCGACACACCAGCCACGTTGGCAGGGTTGGAGTGCATCTTGTCGACGAAAAATCCATCCTTCCAGCTGGGACGGTAAGTGAGCGATTCCGCTGTCCAGATATTTACAACAGTGTCTATCGCGCCGATATCCTCAATCCGCATTACAGGCTCCTTTTATATTCGATGCTTTATGATAATAGGCATGTATAGTATAGAAAGTGATGCCTGTGTCAATGTGGCTGTAGTCAACAGTGTCAACGTAGCGTGTTCGTCAAGCTTGTGTCAGTGACAGTTGCACATGAATGGCGTGTTGCTGCGCAATCTGCATGAACGCAGTTTTAAGACTGCGTGATCAGCCTGGCGAATGATTGCTGTTCATGTGCATGCGGCTCCACTGCGATTGCGGGTGAATGCCTTTTTTCGGAAAGCCTTTTCAAATCGCGACTGATGCATAAACGGATGAGGGAGTGCGACTGATGTTCGATCCGGGCAATCTGAAGAAGATCGAGGCGGAACTGGCCGCGTGGGATGCTCGCCACCGTGACCTGCGCACCGAGCAGGAACAGGGCAAGCGCTATGAAACGGAATCCGGCATTCCGGTAAAGCCGCTCTATACGCCGGTTGATCTGGCGGGCCAGCAGTTCGACTATCTGCGTGACCTTGGCTTTCCCGGTGAAGCGCCCTATACGCGCGGCCCCTTTCCCAACATGTATCGCGAGAAGCCCTGGCGCTTCACGCAATACTCCGGGCGCTCCACGGCCGAAGAGACCAATGAGCTCTACCATGAGCAACTCGCGGCGGGCCTGACCTCCATCGAGGTGGCCTTCGATCTGCCTACGCAGTTGGGCTACGACCCTGATCACCCAATGGCGGCAGCGGAGGTCGGCAAGGTGGGCGTGCCGGTGAAATCGCTGAAGGACTGGGAGATCATGTTCCGCGGCATTGATCTGGACAAGGTCTATGTGTTCTCCGTGTCGAATGCCCAGGCATCGGTAATTCTGTCCATGCACCTGATACTGGCTGAGCGGCAGGGCGCCAATCTGCAACGGCTGCTGGGGGGCATGCACAACGACATCCTGAAGGAATACATGGCGCGGGGGAATTTCATTTTTCCGCCGGAGCCTTCGGTCAGGCTGGTGGGCGATACCATGCTCTATTGCAGTGAGCATGCCCCGCGTTACGACGCGCGTCTGATGTGCAGCATCCACATCGGCGAGGCCGGTGCGAATCGCATTCACGAGGCGGCCTTTGCGCTGTCCAATTCGATTGCCTACCTCGATGAAATCCAGCGCCGCGGCTTGCCGGTGCTTGATGTCGTGAAGAATGGCTTGTTGTGCACCACTTACTGCAATCACACCGATTTCTTTGAAGAGATCGCGAAAATCCGCGCCATGCGCCGCCTGTGGGGCCGCGTGCTACGAGAACGCTACGGCATACATGACCAGGGCGCGCATCAACTGCGCTTCAATGGTTCCCAGACCGGGTCGCCGCTGACCAAGCAGCAACCATTGAACAATGTCGTGCGTACCGCGATTTCCACGCTCATCGGCGCGCTGGCGGGCGTGCAGTCGGTTGATCCGAGAACCTTCGACGAGGGCTGGGGCATTGCATCCAGGGAGGCGGAAATCCTGTCGCTGCGGACCAATCAGATCGTCGCCTATGAGACACGTATTACGAATACCGTCGATCCGCTGGCCGGTTCCTATTTTGTGGAATGGCTGACGCACGAGATCGAGGAGCGCGTATGGGGCGAGATGGAGCGTATCGACAAGATGGGCGGGATGGTGCGGGCGATCGAACTCGGCTATCCGCAGCGAGTCATCGCGCAGGATGCCTATGAGCGTCACAAGGGTCAGGACAGCGGGGAAATTGTGCGCGTGGGTGTGAATCGGTTCCGTGAAGACGAGACCGGACGCAAGGTCCGCACCTACAAGGCCAAGGCGGAAGTAGCCAAGCACCATATCGAAGAATTGCAGCAGCTGCGTCGCGATCGCGACAACAGCGCCGTGAGTCGCGCGCTGGACGATATCAAGCGCGTGGCGTCATTGCCGCCGGTGGGCAGGGAAAATAACCTGATGCCACCGATCATGCAGGCAGTGCGCAGCCTGGCCACGGTGGGCGAGATTTGCTCGGCGCTGCGCGAGGTCTGGGGCGAATACGAGGAGGTGAGCTTTTGAGCAACGATACAGCCATGGATAACAGGGAGCCGCAACGGCCGGTGCGCGTGCTGCTGGCCAAGATCGGTCTGGATGGTCATGACCGCGGCGTGAAGGTGGTAGCGCTGGGATTGCGGGATGCGGGGTTCGAGGTGATCTATACCGGTCGTCACCGCATGCCGGAACTGGTGGCCGAGGTTGCCCTTCAGGAGGATGTCGACATCATCGGCGTGAGCATCCTGTCCGGCGCGCACGAATTGCTGGTGCAGCGTCTCATGGATGCGTTGAAGGCGCAGCAGACGCCGATCCCCGTGGTGGTGGGCGGATTCATTCCTGATGATGACATCCAGCCGCTGAAGGATATGGGCGTGTCCCTGATCTTTCTGGCCGATACGCCCATCGCGACGATCGCGCAGGAGTTGCGCGAATTGGCTGCGGCCAAGCGATTGGCGGACACCGCGGCGTCGGCGTGAGCTCGTCGGCGAGGGGCATTGCCCAGTGCCGGTGTTGAATGTCCCGAAGAATAAGATTCTTTTCATTATTTAATCGTTAATAGGCGAGTTTTGATAATGAATTTGTTATCAAACCAGAATCGCCATGGGGAAATGCATTGAGTCAACACGGCGTTAATACAAGCGAACTGTCCGGCAAGGTAGTCGTCATTACCGGCGCCAGCCGTGGCATCGGTGCCGCCTGTGCCCGCGAGTTGGCGGCAGAGGGTGCGCAACTCGCGCTGCTGGCCCGATCGGCCGGGCCACTTGAGGATCTGGCTGCCGAGTGTCGCGGCCTGGGCGGCGCGGCGCTGCCGGTGGCATGTGATGTGACGCAGTCAGCGTCGGTATCCGCAGCCATCGAGCAGGTCATGAGTCATTACGGCAGGATCGACTTTCTTGTCAACAATGCCGGTGTGGGCTATTACAAGCGCTTCATGGAACTGACCGAGGCGCAGTGGGACGAGATGTACAGCATCAATCTGAAGGGGGCTTTTCTGGTGCTGAAATCGGTGATCCCGCACATGGTCAATGCGCGCAGCGGCATGGTGATTGCCGTGTCATCAATCCGCGGATTCGAAACGATCGCCACCACCGCCGGATACAGCGCCACCAAGTTCGGATTGAATGGCATGCACATGGCGCTGGCGCAGGATATGAAGGAATATGGCGTGCGCGTTTCCATCGTCTGTCCGGGTGGTGTGCGCACCAGCTTTCTGGGCATCTCCCCGGAGGACAAGGATCCCAACTGGTTGTCAGCGGAAGACGTCGCCCGCGCGGTTGTTCATTGCGCCAAGACACCCTATCCGGCGTCGATCGCACAACTCAATCTGGTGCCGGCTCGTATTTGATCGAGATGTTTAAAAATAAACTCAGGCACGAAAAAAATGCACTTAACCCGCTCCGGAATGCCTGCAAAAGAATTTCCAGACCTCGGGTTTTGGGCACGGATGGTGTGTATCCGTACCCAAAACCCGAGGCCGCAAGCGAAGCGCGCGAGGATATCCGCAAGAACCCAGCACGGACGATGAATCCGTCCGTGTGGGTCATGCTTTGTGTGCGGAAGATGAGGCTATCCGCACACAAAGCATGACCTCTGTTCAAAACCTCAAGCTTCATTTGGAATCCGATTCTTAGAAGGAGTCTGTCTTGAATCTGGCACATTTTCTGGTCCAAAACGCCCGCCTCACGCCCGACAAGGATGCCATCCGTTGTGGCTCGCAAAAACTCACCTGGCAGGAACTGGATCGGCAGACCGACAGTCTGGCTGCGGCGCTGCAGGAATTGGGTGTCAAACCGGGCGATCGGGTCGGCGTGCTGCTGCCCAATTCCATTGCGTTTCTGGTCAGCTACTGGGCGGCCATCAAGGCCGGTGCCGTGGCGACACCGCTGAACACAATGTACAGGCAAGAGGAGATTGCCTATGTGTTCAGCAATTCCGGCATGCGCGTGCTGGTGACCGAAGCGCAATTTCTGCCGCTCATTGATGTGGCATGGCCAGCCAGCACGGCACTGGAGCAGGTGGTGGTGGCGCATGGTGAGGCCCCTGTTGGCACGCGTCGTTTTGCCGATCTCGTGTCGCGGTCCGCGCAGCCGGTACTGGTTGAGCGCGCCCCTGATGACCTGTGCGCCTTGCACTACACCTCCGGCACCACCGGCCGAGGCAAGGGCGTGATGATCAGCCACCGCAACTGGTGGGTCGGGATGATGCAATGGCACGCGGACACCTGGCGTGTCGTGCCGGAAGACCGCCATCTGGTGGTGTTGCCCATTTTTCATACCTTCGGTCTGATGATGACGCTGGTCGCATTCGCCAGGGGCGGCACCATTCGCCTGCTGCCGCGCTGGGATGCCACGGAGGTGGCGCGCTATATTGAAGACGAAGGGATCACGGTCTTTTCTGGCGTGCCAACGATGTATGTTTACCTGAGTCGCGACATTGATCTGGAGGCGTGTAATCTGACTTCGCTGCGGCTCGCCGTCGTGGGCGGGGCGCCGATCCCGATCGAGGTGCAGCGTGAGTTCATCAAGCGCACCGATGTGACCATCGTCGATTGGTATGGTTGCACCGGCTGGGCCAGCACGACGTCGCCGCTGTGGGAGGAAGGCACGCCGCAGAAGTTTGGCTCCATCGGCAAGAAGCTGCCCTACGCCGAAATGGAGATGGACATCGTCGATGAGTCGGGCAAGCCGGTGGCCGCGGGGGAAATCGGGGAATTGATTGCGCGTGGACCGTCGATTCCTGCAGGGTTCTGGCGACTGCCGGGCAAGACGCAGAAAGACTATCGCGATGGCTGGTTTTTTACCGGTGATTTGTCGCGGCGCGACGAAGACGGTTTTTACTTCCTGGTCGAGCGCAAGGACGACATGATCATCACGGCCGGTTTCAATGTGTATCCGCGCGAGGTTGAAGAGGTGCTCTACACGCTGCCGCAGGTGTACGAAGCCGCCGTGGTCGGCGCGCCCGATCCGGTCAAGGGTGAAGTGGTCAAGGCCTTCGTCGTATTGCGTGAGGGAATGACGATCAATGCCGAGGGTGTGATCGCGCATTGCCGGGCGCATCTGGCTGCCTTTAAGGCGCCACGCGAAGTGGACTTCATTGCCGAATTGCCCAAGCTCGCCAATGGCAAGATCCTGCGTCGCGTGTTGCGCGACCAGGAAAGAGCGCGGGCGGCTGCGCGGAAGCCGTGATATTGATTGGATCCGGGTGCGAGTTAAAGTTTGGAGGGTTTAACCAGAGGTCATGCATTGTGTGTGTGGATAGCTTCATCATCCGCACACAATGCATGACCAACACGGACGGATTCTTCGTCCGTGCAGGGTTATTGCGGAAATCCTCGCGCGCTTCGCTTGCGGCCTCGGGCTTTGGGCACGGATACACATCATCCGTACCCAAAGCCCGAGGTCTGGAAATACTTTCGCATGCATTCCGGTTCGGCTATAACTACTAATGTGATCAAGATCCGAATTTTCCATGATTGATTTCTCACTGACATCCGAGCAGAAGTCGATGCTTGAAGCAGTCGATCGCTTTCTGGCCAATCGCCTGCCGCCGGAAGAAGTCCGGCGTCGCGACCGCGCGCATGTGCCGCCCTACGACCTGCTGCCGGATTTTGCGGAACTCGGCATTCTTGGATTGCCCTTCGATCCGGCCTATGGCGGTCTGGGCGAATCCTGGTTGACGCTGGCCCTGGTGCAGGAACGCATCGCGGAACGGGCCTATTTCGCAGCATCGATTGTTTCGCGTGTAGTGGCATTCGGCGGCATGTCGCTGATGAGTTATGGCAATGAAGCGCAGCGGAAAAAATGGATCCCGCAATTGATCGCGGGCAAGGCCCTGTTCGCCTTGGCGCTGACCGAACCCCAGGCCGGCACTGACGCCTCGTCGATGACGACGCGTGCCGAACGCGTCGCCGGCGGCTGGAAAATCATCGGGCGCAAGACCTGGATCAGCGATGCGAAGGGGGCAAGCCATCTGGTCGTGCCGGCGCGCAGTGAGAAGGGTAGCAAGGGCACCCGGGGCATCTCGGTATTTCTGGTTCCGCGCGATGCGCCCGGCATTGCGATGACGGTGCTGGAGAAAGTCGGCAACAATTGCATGCCCAGCTTTGACATCGGGTTTGACGATGTCCTGGTCGATGACGACGCGCTGCTGGGTGTCGAGGGCAAGGGCTTCTCGCACATTCTGTCCACGCTGCATTACTCGCGTGCCAGCATGTGCGCGGCGGCCACCGGTTGCGCGCAGGCGGCGCTCAATGTTGCGCTTGCGCACGCCCGGGAGCGGGTGCAGTTCGGTCGCCCCATCGGCTCGAATCAGACCCTGGCCCATCGCCTGGCCGATATGCAGATGCGTGTGGATCAGTCACGCCTGACGCTGTGGCATCTGGCCTGGATGATTTCCAATGACATGCCCTGCCGGCGCGAGGCGGCACAGGCCAAGGTCATCGCAACCGAGGCGCTGCAGTACGTCACCCAGCATGGCATGCAGATTCTGGCCAGCGCCGGCTATGGCATTGAATCCGACATGCAACGCATGTGGCGCGATGCGCGGCTGTTTTCCTTTGGCGAGGGCACCAACGAGATTCAGCGTGACCTGGTGGCGAGGGAACTGCGACTGTAATCAGTCCCCTGGGCGTATCGACCGGGCAACCGTGCCTGTCATTTCTGCGGCCAGTGCGGCGCGCGTCTTTCGAGGAAGGCGGCGATGCCTTCCTGGCCTTCGGGGCCGGCGGCATTGCAGGCGATCACCTCGCTGGCGAGTGCGTATGCGGGCGCGATGCCCATCTCCAGTTGCTTGTAGAACAGTCGCTTCCCGGCGGCCACCGCTCCCTGGGGTTTGGCGGCGATCAGCGTGGCCAGTCGCGCCACCTCCTGGTCCAGGTCGGCGCCGGGCACCACGCGGTTGACCAGGCCATAGGCCTTGGCAGTCTGCGCATCGATGAACTCGCCCGTCAGCAACATTTCCATGGCTGCTTTGCGTCCGATGTTGCGCGCCAGCGCCACGCTGGGTGTCGAGCAGAACAGGCCGAAGTTCACGCCGCTCACGGCAAAGCGCGCGGTGTCGGCACACACGGCGAGATCACACTGCGCGACCAGTTGGCAACCCGCTGCGGTCGCCGTGGCATGCACCTTGGCGATCACCGGTTGCGGCAGCGACACCAGTGTTGTCATCACCGTGCTGCATTGGAGAAACAGTTCCTCGATGCGATCCTGGGTGCCGAGTGTGTGGATTTCCTTGAGGTCGTGGCCGGCGCAGAAGCCGCGCCCGCGTGCGGCGATGACGACCACACGCACGCTTGAGTCGGCTGCGATCTCTTCGAGCGCCTGTTGCAGGCTGGTGAGCAGCTCGCCGGACAATGCATTGAAATGCTCCGGGCGATTCAGCGTCAGCGTCAGAATGCCGCCTTCCTGCTCGCGCAGCAGAATATCGAAGACGGTCGGATCGGGTTCTTGGGTAATCACGGAGTGCTCCTTTGATGTGGGTTATTCAATGATGGTTGCTGCTTTGGCGCGCTGGCGCAGCATGAATTTCTGTATCTTGCCGGTCGATGTCTTGGGCACCGGGCCGAATATCACAGCCCTGGGCGCCTTGAATCTCGCCATGTGGGCACGGCAATGCTCGATGATGTCGTGTTCGGTCACCGTCGATCCTTCCTTGGTCTCGACGAACGCGCAGGGTGTTTCGCCCCATTTCTCATCGGGCCGGGCGACGACGGCGCAGGCCAGCACCGCAGGGTGGCGGTACAGCACGTCCTCCACTTCGAGTGAAGATATATTCTCGCCGCCCGAAATGATGATGTCCTTGGAGCGGTCCTTGATCTTGGCGTAGCCGTCGGGATAGAGCACGGCCAGGTCGCCCGAATGGAACCAGCCGCCGGCGAATGCTTCCTGGGTTGCCTTCGAATTCTTGAGGTAGCCCTTCATCGTGATGTTGCCGCGAAACATGATCTCGCCCATGGTCTGGCCATCGGCGGGCACCTTGGTCATGGTCAGGGGATCCATCACGGTCATGCCTTCCTGCAGTATGAAGCGCACGCCCTGGCGGCTGTTGCGTTCGGCGCGTCCGGCGATGTCCATTTGATCCCACTCATCCTGCTTCGAGCACAAGGCGGCCGGGCCGTAGACTTCACTGAGGCCATAGGTGTGGGTGAGATCGAAGCCCATTGCTTCCATGCCTTCGATCATGGCCGCCGGCGGTGCGGCGCCGGCCACCATCGCCGAGACCGGGTGGTCTATGCCCTTGCGCAGTTCGGCTGGCGCATTGATCAGCATATTGTGCACGATGGGGGCGCCGCAGTAATGCGACACCTTGTGCTGGCGGATGGCATTGAATATCAGCACCGGATCGACCTTGCGCAGGCACACATTGACCCCGGCCAGCGCGGCCATGGTCCACGGAAAGCACCAGCCATTGCAGTGAAACATCGGCAATGTCCACAGGTAGGTGGCATGTCGCGGCATGCCCCAGGTCAGGATCTGGCAGATCCCGTTGAGGTAGGCGCCACGGTGAGAGGTCACCACGCCCTTGGGGTTGCCGGTGGTGCCCGACGTGTAGTTCAGCGAGATGGCCTGCCATTCGTCTGCCGGAGGCTGCCAGGCCCAGGCCGGGTCGCCGCCGGCAATGAAGCTTTCATAGTCGATTTCACCAAGCCGCTGGCCGGGTCCGGAATACTCGGTGTCATCTATATCGATGATCAGCGGGCGGGATTGGGTGAGGGTCAGTGCGGCTTCGATGGTTGGCGAGAATTCCCGGTCGGTGAGCAGCACCCTGGCTTCTCCATGATCGAGCATGAATGCAATGGCTTCCGCGTCGAGGCGCGTATTGAGCGTGTTGAGCACGGCACCGGACATGGGAACTCCGAAATGCGCTTCGAGCATTTCAGGTGTGTTCGACAACATGGCCGCGACAGTGTCACCCGGACCGATGCCTTTGGCCATAAGCGCGCTGGCGAGCCTGACGCTGCGCTCGAAGGTCTCCCGCCATGTTTGGCGTCGCGCACCGTGGATGACCGCCGTGCGTTGCGGATAGACATCAGCCGCCCAGGCAATCAAGGTCAGTGGTGTCAGCGGCGCGTGATTGGCTGGGTTGCGATCGAGGTCGGTCTCATAGGGATTGGGTTTTGCGGCCTGCACGGGGTCTCCTCTCGCGATCGTTATGTACGATGTCATTCTTCTCTGACAATGGGGGGAGGTTGCATGGCCCGGCATCACCTGATACGTCAGGCATGTTGGTCAACGCGGTCAGTCGGCCAGGCTGAATCTCGGTTCCTGTAGCCGCTGTTTGAATGACCCGGGTTCATACCGTCCCTCTTCCCCGGCCCAATCTATCGGCCTGTCCAATTCAGATGTTGACCTGGATCAAACGCGACGCGGATACGGGCGCCTGGAAAGCTGGCCTGCGCTAGTCCTCGCCTGCCTTGATGTCATTGTCAATGACAATCCGACGCCAGCGCGTGATTTCGGTTTTCAGGTAATCGCGGAACTCATCGGGTGTGTTGCCCACCATGATGCTGCCATCCTTGCTGAACCTGTCGATGATGTCCGGCGACCGGGCCAGCCTGGCGAATTCGGCGGATAAGCGGTTGACGATGGCGCGGGGAACCGCGGCGCCGGTCAGCATGCCTTCCCAGGCGGGGTAGTCAAAATCCGCAATGCCTTGCTCTGCCACGGTTTTCATTCCCGGAAGCAGCGCTGATCGCTCTGCACTGATGATCATGATGGGGCGCAGCTTGCCGGACTTTGTGTAGGGCAATCCATTGAAAATGCTGGCCGGCGAAACGTGTATGCGTCCGGCGACATTATCGACAAACAACTGCGCAGTCCCCTTGTAGTGGGCAAAGGTCACCTGGGTGTTGGTGGCGCCGTGCAGCCAGGCACCCACCATGTGATAACTGCCGCCCATGCCCGTGGTGCCGAAATTGAGCGCCCCGGGATTGGCCCGGGCGTAAGCGATGTATTCCGAATAATCGTGTATCGGCAATGACGGGTGCACCATCAGCATGGCCGGCTTTTTCAGCATGAGTGAGATGGGCGCGAAATCCCGCAGTGGATCGTAGGGAAGATCCTTGTGGGTTGCGGCCGAGATGCTGAAAGTGGCTGAAGTGGCAAGCAAGGTATACCCATCGGCCGGCGCTCTTGCGACGAAACCGGCCGCAATCGTGGCGGCAGCACCAGGCTTGTAATCAATGAGAAAGGGTTTGCCCATCGATTCGGTGAGCTTCTGCGCATAGAGTCGGGTGCCGACGTCAATGGCGCCACCCGGAAATGGATTGATGATGGTGACCGGCCTGGATGGGTAGCTTCCCCGGTCCGCCTGGGCGTTGACGGTGCTGTGGCAAAGTAGTAGTGGCAGCAAAGCCCACAGGAAGTTCGACAAAGGTTTCAAGCGACTCTCCGTTATGCGTCCAGGTGATTGTTTTTTTGTGCCCTCGATGAGGCGGGTATGGCGTCCCGATGCCCCAGGCAACAGGGTACTACGTCGGGATTGAGTTTGAATTAGACTGTCGGCCGTTGCAGTCCCGTCTTGTGCAAAGCAACCCGTGCAAAACGGCTCGTGCAAAACAGCTCATGCAAAAATATGTCAGGCGCAGCCAGCGCTACAGGTGAACCACGCAGGAATCAGGAATGACCCGATCCAGAATTTTTCTCGCCGCGATTATCATTGCATTGCCGATGTTGTCTATGTTGCCTGTGTCTTCGGGTTGGGCGCAGGACTTCCCGGCGCGCCCTCTTCGCCTGGTCACCATTTTCGCGCCGGGTGCCGCGGCGGATCAGCATGCGCGATTCATTGCCTCGAAATTCTCGGAACAGCTTGGGCAGCCTGTCCTCGTCGACAACAAGCCGGGTGCCGGTGGGTTGATCGGTACCCGCGATGTGCTGCGGGCACAGCCGTTTGGGTACAGTCTGCTGTTGGCCAATCCTTCCATGGTCGGCAATACCTTTGCGTTCAAGGATCCGGGATACCGGATGGACGATTTCACGCCGGTTGGAGTGATGGGCCAGACCTATTACGGCATGATGGTGCACAGTTCCGTACCGGGAAAGTCGCTGGCTGAACTCGTTGCGTATGCCAGGGTCAACCCAGGGAAACTGAACTACGGCGGACTGGGGCCCGCCGCAGGCAGCACGCTCAGTGCGGAGCGCTTCAAGCAGGCCGCCGGCATCGACATGCTCGGCATATCCTACAAGGGCGGCGAGACGACAACGGTGGCGATGCTCGCCGGGGATATTCAAGTGTATTTCGCCACCCTCAGCACCGTGAAAGTGCGCATGAAGAGCCCGCAGATCAGGGTGCTGGGCGTCACTGCGGCACAACGCTCGACACTGATGCCCGATCTGCCGACCTTTCGTGAACTGGGTTATCCGACGGTTCTGGCGGCAAACTGGAACGCGGTGTTTGTGCCTGCAGCCACCCCGGCGCAGGCGCTGCGTCGTCTGCGTGAGGCGTATGTCAAAGCCAGTGGGAGCGACGAGATGAAGTCCATGGTGGAGAGCCAGGCCTATGAACCCTGGACTGGCACGCTCGAACAGTTTTCGGCGAGCATCAAAGCGGAGTCCGCCCAGCTTGGCGACGACTACAAGCGACTTGGCATCAAGGCGCAGGACTAAATTCTCGGGGGCCGCATGACAGAACAGAAACCACAGATCGCCATCGTCGGCGCGGGCATGGGCGGGCTGGCCGCCGCAGCAGCGCTGCGTCAGCGCGGCATTGACGTCCAGGTGTATGAGCAGGCGGAGCGGTTTCTGCGCATCGGTGCCGGCATTCAGCAGTCGGCCAACGCCATGAAAGTCCACCGCATGCTGGGACTGGAGGAGCGCCTGCGCAAGACCGCCTTCCAGCATCGCGCCCGGCGTCATCGCAATTTCGACACGGGCGATTACGAATCCGAGTTCGACATGTCCGCGGTGGAGCGAAAGTTCGGCGCGCCGCATCTGATGATGCATCGTGGAGATTTGCATGCGGCACTGTTGTCGCTGCTGCCGGAAAACACCGTGCACCTGAACAAGAAGCTGACCGGATTCGAGCAGGATGCCGATGGCGCCACGCTGTTCTTCGCCGACGGGACGCGCGTCAGGGCAGGCGCGGTCATTGGGGCGGACGGCGTGCATTCAGTGGTGCGGGCGCAATTGTTCGGCGATGAGTTGCCGCATTACACCGGTCGCATTGCCTATCGCTCGACATTTCCATCGACGCTTCTGGGCGACCTCGATATCGGCGATGTCTCGACCAAGTGGTGGGCGCCGGATCGCCATATCGTGATCTATTACGTGACCCGGCAAAAGGACGAAGTGTATTTCACCACCAGCGTGCCGGCGGCCAAGCCCGATCTGGAGTCATGGTCCTTGCAGGGGGACATGGCGGAGTTGCGCGCGGCCTATGCTGCGTTTCATCCGGAAGTGCGACAAGTGCTGGCCGCCTGTCCCGCCGCGCACAAATGGCCCATCTTTGATCGCGATCCGCAACCGCTGTGGGGTGTCGGTCGTGTCTACCTGCTGGGCGACGCCTGCCACCCCATGACGCCCTATATGGCGCAGGGCGCGGCCAGCGCCATCGAAGACGCCGCCATTCTGGCGCGTTGTCTGGAAGGAGTCGGTCCGAGCGGATTGCCGGATGCACTCAAATTGTACGAAACGGTGCGCAAGCCACGCGCGTCGCGCATCCAGAGCCTGTCGAACATGAACAAGCGCAACTGGATGCGGATTGATCCGGGGGCGCCGGAGGCCAAGGTCAAGGAAAAGCCCGAGCCGGATTGGGTTTATGGCTACGATGCGACGACGGCGCCGTTGACGGGGGAATAAGGCGCGCTCTCAAACGTGTCATTCCGAGCGCAGCGAGGAATCTGCTTCGACTCACTCGATTTAACAGCAGATTCCTCAGCCAAGGCTTCGGAATGACAAGTTACGGTGGGGACACTGTGAGGAATCGGTAACGCTGGGCTGACATACTATTGGAGTGCTGCAGGACCAGAACTTTCAAACGGAGGCCGGTATGCGATCAAATTCGATTGTTGGTGTAGTACTAATCATGGCAGGTCTATTGGGCTTGATCCGTCTGGCCCACTCGCAATCGGCTGATGCATTTCCAAGCAAGCCTGTCAGTCTGGTGGTGCCCTATGCTGCCGGCGGTCCGGCCGATGTCGAGACGCGTCTTTACGCGACCAAACTGGCCTCGATGGGGCAGCCCTTCGTTCTCGATTACAAGCCCGGAGCAGGTGCGACGATTGGTACCGCCTATGCCGCGAAGGCGCCTGCCGATGGTTACACCCTGTTGCTGATCTCGACCGGCTTTACAACCTTCCCCGCACTCTACAAGGATCTGCCGTTCGACACGATCCGCGATTTCGCACCGATTTCACTGATGAGCCGCAACGACTCCGTGCTGCTGGCGCGGCCGGGCTTTCCGGTCAAGTCGTTTGCCGATTACATCGGTTACGTCAGGGCCAACCCAGGCAA
>CANKAJ010000081.1 GCA_947479645.1 Betaproteobacteria bacterium
ATCTGATCGACAATGCCGTCAAGTTCACGCACGGCACGCCAATTGCCGTTATCGAGATCGGGCACACCATTCCACAATCCGGCGGTGCCACCATCTACCACGTCAAGGACAACGGGATCGGATTTGACATGCGCTCGGCAAACAGCCTGTTTCGCCTGTTCCTGCGCCTGCCCAGCGGTAACGATTACGAAGGTATCGGCGCAGGACTGGCGATCACGCAGATGATCATTGAGCGCCATGGTGGCCGCATCTGGGCCGAGTCAATGCCAGGAAGCGGCGCGAGCTTCTATTTCACACTGCAGTCGAGCCGGGCTGCACGAAATGCCGCCGGGTCGGACGATTACGAACCAGATCCGTTCCAGCGCTGACAGCGGTCTTGCGCATCCGCATTTGCCGATGGAGATCTCATTGGCACAGTGATCAGCGGACGTCATTTTTTCCATCCTATTTTGATTACAATAAAACCGTTTATTACCACTGAAAAATAATATAAAACTTAAACTGATAACATCAATAAATCCGATTCGATCTTCCGGATGCGCCCTGTTGGACCAACGTAGGCACATCGGCCAGCAGCGGATGCCGTTCACTGCCCGTGGTTACCACCATCGCGCCCAATTATTCGTCCGCCTTGATATTGTTGTCCCTGACCAGTTTCTTCCACATCGCCATTTCTGCCGTCAGGGCCTTGCGAAACTCCTCCGGTGTGCTGCCCACGGGCGTGGTGCCCTGCGCTTCCCAACTTTTCATCGCCCGGGGCGCGGTAATGGCCGCCTTGAAAGCAGCCGACAACTGGTTGACGATGGCGGCGGGCGTGCCACCGGTGGTCATGATGCCCACCCAGCCCGGATAGTCATAGCCGGGAATGCCCTGCTCGGCGACGGTCCTGACGTCGGGCAGCAGCGGCGAACGCTGCCCGGTAATCACCGCAATGACCTTGGCCTTGCCCGATTTGATGATGGGCAGCGCGCTGATCAGTGCCTTGGGCGAGGAATCGATGCGCCCGGCCAGCAGATCGAGTTCCGCCGTCGCCGAGCCCTTGTAATGCACGAACAACAGCTTGATGCCGGCACCGGCCGCCAGCCATTCACCGGACATGTGCAGGGCACCGCCCGGGCCGACACTGCTCCAGGTCACCTTGCCGGGGTTGGCCCTGGCATAGGCCACATACTCGGCGTAGTTGTTGGCCGGCAGCGATGGATTGGCGACCAGCACGAAAGTCCGGCGCGTGGTCAGCGACACCGTCGCCAGGTCCTTCAGCATGTCGAAATTGAGATCTTCCTTGAACGCCGGAAGAATGGCCGAGGTGGCCACCGTGTACACCAGCGTGTAGCCGTCGGGTTTCTGCTTGGCCACGTAGCTGTTGGCGATCATGTTGCTCGCGCCCGGCTTGTAGTCAATGAGGAGTTGCTGCTTGAAATGTTCCTGCAACCCTTCCTGGTAAATGCGTGCCTCATTGTCGGAACTGGAACCCGGCGTGTACGGCATGACCATCGTAATGGGTTTGCCCGGAAAGTTCGGCGTCTGCGCCACGGCATGGCCGCCGGCCAGCGCTGCGACGGAGCAGACCGTCAAATAAAAGTGATGGAACAACCGCACGATTGACTTCTCCTTGGTTGACGCGCTCTTTTGCACGCGCAATTTTTCTGCAGGCATTGCTGCTTGAAAAAACTTATATCAGAAAACATTCGGACGGGTTCTGCTCCATAAGACGCAAAAGGCCGTGGAGCATGCCACGGCCTTGAACCGCATGCCGGGCTAGACGCCAACCCTGCGTCGTATCGCCCAGCCCGCTACTGCACCTGGATATTGTTGTCCTTGATCAGCTTGCGCCAGACGCCCTCTTCGAAGATCAGCGTCTTGCGATACTCCTCCGGCGTCAGGCCAACGGGTATGGTTCCCTGCGAGTCCCACACCTTCATTGCCCGCGGCAGGCGGATGGCCTTGTAGAAAGCCTGCTGCAGCTTGTCGACGATGTCCTTGGGCGTGCCGCCGGTGGTGAAGATGCCCACCCAGCTCGGGTAGTTGTAACCGGCGAAGGCCGGCCCCTCTTCCTCGACTGTCTTCAGATCAGGGAGGATGGGCGAGCGCTGGTTGGTGATGATGGCGATCGCGCGGACCTTGCCGGTCTTCACCTGCGGCAGCGCCGACACCACACCCTTGGGCGAGGAGTCGATGCGACCGGCAATCAGATCCAGTTCCGCCGCCGCCGCGCCCTTGTAGTGGATGAAGTTGAGCTTGATGCCGGCCGCGCTGGCCAGCCACTCACCGGACATGTGCAGCGCGCCGCCCGCGCCCACCGTGCTCCAGGTCACCTTGTCGGGATTGGCCTTGGCGTAGGCGATGTATTCCTTCAGGTTGTTCGCCGGAAACGACGGATGGACGGCCAGCACGAACACCCGCCGCGTCGTCAGCGTGACCGGCGCGAGATCCTTCAGATAGTCGTAGGGGATGTCGTTGCGCACCGAGGGAAGGATGGCAATTGTCGCGGGCACATAGGCGATGGCATGGCCGTCCGGCACCTGCTTGGCGATGAAGCTGTTGGCGATGATGCCGCTGGCGCCGGGCTTGTAATCGATGATGAAAGTGACGCCCTTGAACACCTCGGGAATGTTGTCCTGGTAGACGCGCGCCTCATGATCCGAGGTCGAGCCCGGCGTGTAAGGCATGATCAGCGTGATGGGCTTCCAGGGAAAGTTCGCTGCGGTCGGCGCGACGTTCTGGGCCAACAACGTTGCGGAATACAACGTCGCCGCCAAAGCGATCAGCCCGGTTGATGCGTACCGAAGCAATTGCATGATGACATCCTCCTTTTGGATGTAGCTGATCCGCATTCATGTCGTGTGCGGATTCACTGCGATTGAACAAGTCCCCTGCAACAGAATCACTTGCAACGTTCACTCGTCGTACTTGATATTGTTCTCCCTCACCAGCTTGCGCCACAGTGCAGTCTCGGTAACCAGCTGTTTGCGGTATTCGTCGGGGCCCAGCCCGACCGGAACAGTGCCCTGGGACTCCCAGACCTTCATTGCCTTCGGCGTATGGATGGCCTTGACGAAGCCGGCATGCAGTTTCTCGACGATGTCACGCGGCGTGGCGCCGGTGGTCATGAAGCCGATCCAGCTCGGATAGTCATAGCCCGGTATGCCCATTTCCGCGACCGTCCTGACGCCGGGCAGCAACGACGAACGTTCACCTGTGACGATGGCGAGCACGCGCACCTTGCCGGCCTTGATCAGCGGCAACACGGTCACCAGCGACTTGGCCGCCGAGTCCACGCGCCCGGCGATCAGATCGGGTTCGGCCAGCGACGTTCCCTTGTAGTGGACGAAGGTGATTTTTACCCCGGCACCGCTGGCCAGCCATTCGCCGGACATATGCAGCGCGCCGCCGGCGCCGGCAGTGCTCCAGGTCACCTTGCCGGGGTTTGCTCTGGCATGGGCGATGTACTCCTGAAAGGTATTGGCCGGAAACGACGGCGTGACGGCCAGCACGAATACGCGCCGCGTGGTCAGCACCACCGGGGTCAGATCCCTGAGGAAATCGTACGGAATGTCGCCACGCACCGCGGGCAGAATGGCGATGGTGGCCGGATTGAACACGATGGTATGGCCGTCGGGTGCCGCCTTCACCACATGGTTGTTGGCGATGATGCCGCTGCCACCGGGCTTGTAATCGATGAGCACGCTCTGCCGCAAGACATCGGTGAGGTTTTCCTGATAGACGCGCGCTTCCAGATCGGAGGTCGATCCCGGTGTGTAGGGCATCACAATGGTGACGGGCTTCCACGGATAGTTGGCGGCGCCCTGTGCACACAGCAGGGCTGGAAACAGTATCGCTGCAACAACCGTTGCCGATGTTGCAAATCCGGCGAACGCCTTGCGCACAAATCGGGGTATGGAACGCGGCATGCACATAGCTTCGATCATTCGATCCTGATGCTGTTGTCCTTGACCAGCTTCTTCCAGTGCGCCACTTCGCTGACCAGCAGTTTCCTGAACCCGTCAGAGCTGGTACCGACAATGATGGAGTCGATCGCTTCAAAGGACTTCAACGCCTTGGGCGAATTGATCGCCTTGAGAAAATCCGCGTTCAGTTTCTCCACAATGGCCGGCGGCGTGGCGCCCGGTGCCAGCACACCGACCCAGCTCGGATAGGAAAACCCGGGGATGCCAAACTCGGCCGGGGACCTTTCAGCAACGGTGCGCATGCCGGGAAGGATGGCGCTGCGCTCACCCGTGATGATGGCGAGCACCCTGATTTTTCCCGCCTTCACCTGCGGCAGCGCGCTCACCGCGCCCTTGGGCGAGGAATCGATGCGACCTGCAATCAGGTCGACCTCGGCTTGCGCGCCACCCTTGTAGTGGATGAAGCTCAGCTTGATGCCGGTGGCGGCGGCGAGCCATTCGCCGGTCATGTGCAGCGCCCCGCCGGCGCCGACCGTGCTCCAGGTCACCTTGCCCGGATTGGCCTTGGCGTAGCTGATGTATTCCTCGTAGGTCCTGGCCGGAAACGACGGATGGACAGCCAGCACGAAGATCTTGGTCGTAGTGCTGATGACGGGAGACAGGTCCTTGAAAATGTCATAAGGCAGGTCATCACGGAACGCCGGCAGCATCGAAATCGTGGCCGCGGTATACACCAACGTGTGGCCGTCGGGCGCTGACCTCGCCACGAAGTTGTTGGCAATGATGCCGCCGGCGCCCGGCTTGTAGTCGACCAGCAGCGATTGCGGCTTCCACAGGTCGTTGAGGTTTTCCTGATAGATGCGCAACTCCGCATCCGAGGTGTTGCCCGGTGGATAGGGGCTGATGAGCGTGACCGGCTTGGCGGGAAAGTTGGCGCTTCCCTGTGCAAGAACGGTACCGGACAACGTTGCGACTACTGCCATCAGGATCACAAGCGGGAAGTGCCTCATCACCATCCTCCTTTGGTCCGCGCGCGCCGTTCCCGCCTTCTGATGTGGCGGGTGCCGGGGAATGCATCATAGCGCAGCTCTCAAAAGGCCGGGAAACGCGCATCGGGACGACCATGCGTGCCGCTGCAAAAAGAGAAAACCGATCGCTCGTGGCAACACTCCGTTTCGATGCAGAACAAGCAGGGACGGGCGATTCTGCGATTTCTTCCGGCGCCACAAGTGGACGCAGAGCCCCGCGCCGTAACAAAAACGTAACACTATTACCGTATTGTGGCAGCCTGCCTGTTACCGTCCCTAGAAGGAAATGCCATGTCCAGACTCATACCGACCGAGACCGCCCTTGCGCGTGCGTGCGCCGTGCTGGCCACGGTCTTGTGCATTTCAGGTACGGCAATCGCGGCAGGCGATCAGCCAGCCACGACCGGCAAACCAGCCGCTACAAAAAAGACCGCCGGCATTCAATACCCGGCTGTCGCAACCGCCGTCGCGACGAAGGTCCTTGGCGAGTTCAACGGCGTCAAAGTCAATGGCGGCGGCTTTGGCTCGGCGCTGGCGGTTGATCCGCGGGCGCCAGGCTACTTCTACATGCTGACTGATCGCGGCCCGAATGCCGACGGCAATGACCCCGCCAAGAAGGTCTTTCCGGTGCCCGGATTCACACCGATGATTGGACGTTTCAAGCTGCAGGGCGACAAGCTGATCCTGGTCAGCACCATCGAGATCCGCAATGCCCAGGGCAAGAAGATCAGCGGCCTGCCCAACCCCAGTCACGGTGGCACCGGCGAGATCGCGGTGGACTTGCAGGACCGCAATCTGGGCACCGACGCCGACGGCCTGGACAGCGAAGGACTGGTGGCGCTCAAGGATGGAACCTTCTGGATATCGGATGAGTACGGCCCATGGCTGGTGCACATCGATGCCAAGGGACGCACGCTGGAGCGTATCGGTCCGTTCCCGAGCGCCGGTGCGACCGCGGGCAAGGCGTTGCCCAGGGTGCTGGCGCTGCGCCGCGCCAACCGCGGCATGGAGTCGCTCACCATCACGCCCGATGGCAAGATGCTGGTCGGCCTGATGCAGAACCCGGTGGACAATCCGGACACCGCCATACGCAAGGAATCCCGCCTCAATCGCCTGGTGTTCTTCGACCCGACCACCGGCGCCTCATGGCAATACGCCTACCTGATGGACGCAGTCAGTTCGGTCGTGAGTGAAATTGCCGCGGTCACCAACACGACTTTCATCGTGTCCGAGCGCGACCAGTTGTTTCCCGGCGATCCGAAATCACCCGCGAAGGTCAAGCGCATCTACAAGATCGACATCGCCAAAGCCACCGACATCAGCGATCCGGCCGATGCTCCGAACGGCAAACTCGTCAATGGCAAAACGCTGGAGCAACTCGGCGAAGCCGAACTGAAGGCGGCGGCCATCGTCCCGGTATCGAAGGAACTGGTGGTGGACCTGCTCGCGCTACCGGGCGGCTATCCCCATGACAAGTCCGAGGGCCTGGCCATCATCAACGACACCCTGATCGCCGTTTCCAATGACGACGACTTCGGCATCGTCCCCGACGGCAAGGGCGGCATCACCGCCAAGCGGCTGCCTGGCGCGGACAACATCGTGGACCTCAATCGAGTCTACTTCATCAAGCTGGACAAGCCGCTTAAGTAATTCCGTCATTCCGGCGGCGCCGCGTGCGCCACGCCAGCGTGTGTAGGTTGTTGCACAGAATCCCCACCGCCAAACAGGCAGTATCAGGTTCGGGCTGGTTTTCCGTCTGCATGTAAGCGAAGAACCATTGCGTTCCGGCTCCATCCATCACCGCTGCCGGTGGGGGCTTGAAATGACCGTCACGCAGAGGCTCGACATGCCCTTTTATCATCCGGTCATCGAGGAAGGACCGCGCTCTGCATTGCGCGATCTCGATGGAAAATCGCATTCAGCGCAATCAAACCTCAGCAAGGCCGCTTGAGCAGCGACTTGTCTCAGCGTGGTCAGTATTCCCAAACGTGAAGCCGGTCTGGGCATGAACGAACCGGCCTTCGACCCTGTCAAGGCTCCTCGCGGAGGCCGCCTTCCCGGATCAGCTTGCCCATTCGCGTCATATCCGACTTGATGGCCGTGGCAAATTGTTCGGGCGTGCCACCGACCGCTTCGATGCCCGCTTTCTGAAACCTTTCCCTGACCTCGGTGATTTTGAGCACCCGCACGATCTCCTGGTTCAGGCGCCCGAGAACAGGCACCGGAATCCTGGCCGGTGCAAATACGCCATAGATCTGCGAAGACTCGTATCCAGGCAAGGTCATTGCCAGCGACTGCAAATCAGGAAACAACTCCGAAGGCTGCTCGCTGGTCATCGCAAGGCCCCGCAACTTACCCGACTTCACGTGCTGCCCCACCGAAGAAGCCGAAGAAAACATCACCTGCACCTGCCCCGCGATGACCGCGTTGAGCGCACCACCCGTGCCCTTGTACGGAATCCGCCGGAGGTTGACTCCGGCCATGGACTTGAACAACTCTGCCGACAGGTGCGAGGTGGAACCAAGGTTGGCCGACGCATAGTCAAGTTGCCCGGGCTTTTCTCTGGCCAGCGCAATAAGCTCCTTGACTGTATTTGCCGCCACCGAGGTATGCACCACGAGAATGTTATGCGCCTTGCTGACCACGGAAACCGGCGCAAAATCCCTGACCGGATCGTAGCGAAAGCCATCCTGAAGCAATGGGCCCAGCCAGATCGTGCTGCCGTTGAGCAGCAGCGTATAGCCATCCGGCGCCGCCTTGGAGACATACTCCGATGCGACGCCCGCACCCGCCCGATTTTCCACGATGACCTGCCAGCCCGCACTGGCGGGCAGCGCCTGCGCCAATATCCGTGAAGCGAAGTCGGCGCCGCCACCGGCCTCGGCCGTGGCGATCCTAATAATTCTGTTTGGATATTCCTGTCCCTGAACAAATTCTGAAAATGACAATATCAGAAAGACTGCCACAGACACTGCATGCAATTGGCGGATCGGCATCAACTTCCTTCCGGTCGAGGGGCGCTCAGTACGCAGCGTGGCTTTTCCTAGGCCCGGCTTACCTGCAGACTGAGCGCGCGCTCCTTCTCCATCCGCGGCGTCGGGCGCACATTCATGGTCATCTGAAACAGTCCGGCCGCAATGCCGATGGCCACTGCCAACTTCCACGCCATATCGTAGGAGCCGAGCGAACTGTAGATCAGCCCGCCGCCCCAGGCCCCCATGAAGGACCCGACCTGATGGCTGAAAAATGCAATGCCCGACAAGGTTGCCATGTAGCGCAAGCCGAACAGATGCACCACCAGTCCGCTCACCAGCGGCACCACACCCAGCCACAGCGTGCCCATGGCGGCGGCGAACACCAGTGTCGAGGTCGGCGTCGGCGGCGTCAGGAAATAGGCGCTGATGAACAGCGAACGCAATACGTAGATGCCGCCGAGCAGCACGCGCTTGGAGTAGCGCCCGCCCAGCCAGCCAAAGAGATAGGAGCCGCCGACGTTGAACAGCCCGATCAGCGCCAGCGCGGTGGAACCCACCGTCGGGTCCATGCCGCAGATGGCGAGGTAGGTGGGAAGATGCGTGGTGATAAACACCAGTTGCAGTCCGCACACGAAAAACGCAATCGCCATGACGACGTAGCCGGAATGGCCAGCGGCTTCGCGCACCGCCTGGCCGACCGACTGGGTCGATCCGGAGGATTCGATTTCGATCTTGTCGGCACCGCCCGCCATATAAGCCGCCGGCAGCATCACCGTGACCAGGCCGATGAAGGCCACCATGGCCAGCTGCCAGCCGCCGTTGGAAATCAGCGACTGTGCCAGCGGCGAGGCAAAGGTCAGTCCGAGTGAGCCCATGGCCGACACGCCGCCCATGGCCACGCTGCGTTTGGCCACGGAAACAGTCCGCGCGGTGATGTTCATGGCGATATTGGAGGCGGTGCACGACAGCGCGATGCCGATGCAGATGCCGGCGCCCAGTGTGAATACCCAGGCCGATTCGGCGTACAGGCTGATCAGCATGCCCGCGCCGTACACCAGCACACCGGCCACCGCGACCGGGCGGGCGCCCAGCCGGTCGACCAGCATGCCCGTGAACGGCTGGGTGAGACCCCAGCAGATGTTCTGGATGGCGATGGCCAGGGAGAAATCCGCCGCCGTAATCCCGATATCGCGGATCATGTGCGGCTGGAACAGCCCCCAGCTCTGGCGCATGCCCATGGCCAGGCTCAGCATCACGGCTGTGCCGCCCATGATGCTGAGTGTCTGCATGCGTGTCAGTGCGGATTGTTTCATCGAGTGACCTTGAAGATCGGCAGCAAAGCAATCATTTCCCGGCGCTTATTTTCCGCCGCTTATTTTCCGGAAAACACCGGTTTGCGCTTTTGCAGGAAGGCGTTGCGACCCTCGATGTGATCCTGGCTGCCGGTGGCTGCATCGGCACGCCGTGCCACCAGCGCCATGTCACGCTCACCGGGGTCTTTCATCAATTCATTGACCGCGGTCTTGGCGTTGAGAATGGCCAGCGGCGCATTGCCGGCAATGAGGCTGGCGTATTCGCGGGTGTAGCTCTCCAGCTCCGCCACCGGCACCACCCTGTTCACCAGACCCATGCGCAAGGCTTCCTGCGCGGTGTATTGGCGAGCGGTGTACAAAATGTCCTTGGCCGCCGATGGACCAACCAGGCCCATCAGCAGCTTGATGCCTTTGGCGCCGTAACCAATGCTCAGCTTTGCTGCGGGAATGCCAAAGCGGGCATCCTCGCTGCAAATGCGCAGGTCGCAATTGAGTGCGTAGCCCATGCCACCACCAAGGCAGTAGCCGCGTATCATCGCGATGGTGGGCTTCTCCATGGTCAGCAACATGGATTTCGCAGCGCCGGACAACTTCGCCCAGCGTGCCTTGCCTTCGGGCGTGGAGCGCTCTCCGGCGAATTTCGAAATGTCACCGCCGGAAATAAAGGCCTTGTCGCCGGCACCGCGGACAACGATGACACGCACGGCATCATCGCGGCTGAAGTCCTCAAGCACCGCCAGCGCCGCCTCGGACATGTCCGGCGATACGGCATTGCGGCGCTCCGGATTATTGAAGATCAGCCAGCCTATCCCTGCCTCCTTGACGGAAAGGATTTTGTCCGTGGCTTTAGCTGCGGTCGCGGTGTTGGCAGTCATGCTCTGCTCCTCAATCCGAAAGGCATTGGCATGGCCGGATCAGGCCAGTCCCAGCGCCCGTTTCATCGCCTTGAGATTGCCACCCAGGCTCTTCTGCATGTTGCCGAGCACTTCTTCGGCATTGAGTTCGGGCTTGATCGTACCTTCGGTGCTCAATTCGATGCGCGACTTGCCGGCATCGATGGGCACCACCCTTACTGTCGCCGCATGGTCAATCAGGAAACGGTGCGGCCCGACATACTTGTAGGTGTAGGAATACTGTTCCTGCGCGGCCAGCCGTTCCTTGATCTCGCGGCCATCCGGCGGCATCTTCAGCGTGCGCACCTTGCCCTCTGGCGTATCTTCCTGGGTCTCCGACATCACCGCGGGCGCCCACTTGCGTATGCCGCTGAAGTCCCCGATCACCTTCCATACGGCATCGGCCGACAACGCCACTTCTTCGCTTGCACTTACGTTCGACATTTTCGTTTCCTCACTTTGAGCTGGCCGGCAATTCGGCCTGTTACTGGGTTGCAGATACGGGACTGTGCCACTTTAACTCAGCGTATTGCCCGCCAAATACGCCTTAAAAGAAAACGCCCCGAGTGCGCTTGCGCGGTCGGGGCGTGTGTTACGAAGGCGACTACCTGCCTAGCAGGCCGACATCCTCGAAGCAACTGCGGATCCGGTGAATGTCTCCAGTGGGCCGGTGCTGCCTTGATGGTCTCTCATTGGATCACCTCCTTTCAAAGTTGTGAGCCTGCAGTTTAGCAAGAGTGGAGCATAAGGTGAACTGCAATGTATGGCCGGCCCCGGACTGGATTTTTATTATTATCATAACTGTATTAAATACTTTTAATGAAGACGGTTTCTGTAATAATTAGTATCTAATTAGACACGCAAATAAAGTAGCTGCAACCCTGATACGGGAGACGCAGTCAGGAAAAATACAGCTTCAGCGGCGTCTCCCCGCCGATGATGCGGCGCGCCGCAGGGTCCGGTACCCATCGGGCCAGACCGTCGATGGCCTGCTGGTAGCGCATGCTCGATTCAAACGCCGCGAACGGCCAATCGCTGCCCCACAGCAACCGCTCCGGCCCGGCAAACTTCAGGAGTTCGGCGGCATACTCGATCGCAGCCTGCTCCGAGGGTAGACGAAACCCCGCCGACAACTTGACCCAGGTGCGGCCGCGCTCCACCGAGCGCAGGATCGCCTGGAAGCCGGCGCAGCAAATCCCCAGCGCAGGATCGGGCCTGCCAAAATGATCGATCACCAGTTTCGCGCCGGACGCCTCGATGGCGGCAATGGCCGGCGGCAGGCGCATGCCGTCATCGTGCAGATGAACGTGCCAGTCCAGATCAGCAACCCGCCTGAGCAATCGCCGATACTCCGGCGAAGTGAGATCTGGCGGATTGGCGACATTTCGCCACTGGAAACGGATACCGACCACCCCATCGGCTTTCATGCGCTCCATGGTGTAGAGGTCAGTGGTCGGAGGAAGGATCACCGTGGTACGCAGGCGCGCATACCGACGGCAGGCGCGAATCTGGTAATCGTTGTAGTCGCCATACAGACTGGCCGCCGCCAGCACGGCATACTGCACGCCATGCTCGTCCAGCGTGGCGATGTATTGCTCGACGCTGGCATCGTGCGGCGGCTTGTGCCAAGCCGTCGCATCCAGCGGCATGTCAAGCGTATACGAGTGTGCGTGGCAGTCGACCAGCGGCACGTCACGCATGGGACCCGCCCCCGCTGTCGGCGAATGCGGGGCGACGCTCGGGGTCACCGCTCACTCCACCATGATCGAGGCAAGCGGATCGGTGATGGGCTTCCACTTCGCCATCTCGCTGATGACGAATTTGGCCAGATCGGCGGGCTTGCCGCCGATGGGACGCAAACCAAGTTCCAGCAACTGCTGCTTGCCCTCGGTGCTGGCCAGGAATTCATTGGCGACCGCATTGATCTTGTCCACGACAGCAGCCGACATGCCCACCGGACCGACCAATCCATACCAGGCGGTGGCATAGGCCGGGATGCCGGCTTCGGCCAGGGTCGCGACCTCGGGCAGTACCGGCGTGCGCACCGAACCCAGAATGCCGATGGCCTTGACCTTGCCGCTCTTGACCTGTGCCAGATAGGTCGGCGCGATATCGAAGCTCAGGTTCACCACGCCCGCCACCAGGTCGGTCATCGCCGGTGCGGAACCCTTGTAGGGCACGTGCACCATGCTCGTCCCGGTGGCGCGCTCCATCAGTTCAGCCGAGAGATGGCCCATGGATCCATTGCCCCCGGTCGAATAGCTCAGCTTGCCGGGGTTGGCCTTCAGGTAGGCCACCAGTTGCGGGATGTTGTTAAAGGGCATGGACGGGTGGGCCGAAATCAGCATGGGTGCATCGGCCAATAAAATGATGTGCGCGAAGTCCTTGACCGGGTCATAAGGCGTCGACTTGTACATCAGCTTGTTGAGCGACAACGGCCCGGTGGTCGAGAACAGGATGGTGTGACCATCGGGGGCCGAACTCACCACCTGCGCCGCGCCGAGGCTGCCGTTGGCGCCGGCACGATTATCGACGACGAACTGCTGACCCAGAGAATCACTCAGCTTCCGGGAAAGCTGACGCGCGAAAATATCGGTGGAGCCCCCCGGAGGAAAGGGCACCACGACACGCACGGGCTTGGCCGGCCAGGCCTGCTGCGCCTGTACCGTTTGAGCCACCGACAACAAACCAGCCGCGACGGCCGCGACCATTCCAATTATCAGGCGACGGCCTGAACCATGCATTGACTGCATCTCTTGCTCCCCAGGCATTAATTACGTCGAAAAGCGCGGCAGCAATTGCTTCAGTGCTGTACGTTGGATACGACATTCAATCTCTGAAAAACAGGGATTGATTGGTCGAAGGAACGGAACACCGGCAACGCTCCGCAATTTATACCATGACTTATACTCTTGCTTCCCGTCAGAAAGCCCCATCGAGCATCGCAGCAACGCGATGAGCAACCAACGCACGCGAACAGACAGATTGAAACAAACGGCCTACAAAGGGAATATCGCATGAACCAGATCAAGACTTTCGCGTCGGCATTTGTAATGGCGCTTGTCGGCCTCGCCGGCTCCGGGGCCCTGGCGGCCTATCCGGAAAAGCCGATCCGTTTGATCGTGCCATTCCCGCCCAGCGGGGCAGCCGACCAGATTGCACGCTCGCTGGGTGCCAAAATGCAGGAGAGCCTGGGTCAGTCGGTGGTGATCGACAATCGCGGTGGCGCCGGCGGCATCATCGCTTCCGAAGCGGTGGCGACTGCGCCCGCCGATGGCTACACACTGCTGTTCGGCACAGTATCGACGCATGCCATCAATCCCAGCCTGTATGCCAAGCTGTCCTACGATCCGGTCAAACATTTCATCCCGATCAGCATCACGCATTCGATCCCGCGCGTGCTGGTGATCAATCCGTCCATTCCGGCGACAAACATCCGCGAACTCATCGCCCATGCCAAATCGAAGCCCGGCACCCTCACCTACAGTTCGTCGGGTACCGGGACCACCAGTCACCTGGCGGGCGAATTGTTCAAGACCATGGCCGGCATCGAAATGACACATGTGCCTTACAAGGGTAGCGCCCAGGCCATCGCCGACCTGCTGACTGGCCGTATCTCGATGGCATTCGACTCCCTGACCGTCTATGCCGAACATATCAAGACCGGCAAGGTGCGGGCGCTCGGCGTCACCAGCTTGAAGCGCATCGGCGCGCTCCCGACTGTTCCGACCATTGCCGAATCGGGACTCACCGGCTATGACGTTTCCAACTGGACCGGTATTTTTGTGCCTGCCGGCACACCGAGGGACATCGTGGACAAACTCAACACCGAGGTGCGCAAGGCCATGGGCGACGCCGAAATGCGCCGGCAACTGGTCTCCATCGGCATCGAACCGCTGTCGTCAACGAGCGAAGAGTTTGCGGCCATCCTGCGCACTGACATCCCCAAGTGGGCCGGCGTAATCAAGGCGTCGGGCGCCACCGCGCAATAGTCAATGGCTAGCGTCAGCGAAGAAGCAGCCCGCTGGCTCGCCGGCCTCGCCTGGGAAGACATCCCCGGCGAAGTGGTGGAAAGCGTCAAGCTGCAGATCCTGGATCTGATCGGGGTGATGCTGGCGGCCCGTTCCGACCGGCTGGTACTCGACGTGCGCGCAGGGTTGCTTGAGAATGATGCGGGCCGGGGCGCGAGCGTGCTGGGCCACGCCGGTGAAACCTCGCTTGCCAACGCAGCCATGGTCAACGGCGTCATGGCCGCCGTGTTCGAATTCGACGACACGCATGTCGAAAGTTCGATACACGCCACATCGGCGTCGGCGTCGGTCGCCATCCCCGCCTGCCAGCAGATGAATGCGTCCGGCCAACAGCTGATCACCGCCGTGCTGGCCGGCAACGAATTGTCGTCACGGCTGGGCATCGTGACATCGGCTCGTCTGTACAACCTGGGGATCCATCCGACCGGCGTGTTTGGCGTATTCGCCGCCGCCTACGCACTGGCCAAGGCGCGTGCCCTCCCGGCGCAAACCATCGTCAACGCCATCGGCATCTGCGGCAGCATGTCGGCCGCCCTGATGGGTTCATGGGAAGATGGCACCGCTGCAAAATCCCTGCACGTCGGCCTGGCTGCCAGCGATGCGGTCAAGGCGGTCACCCTGGCCGAGCATGGAGTGACCGGCCCCGCCGGCGTATTCGATGGACGCTACAACTGGTACCGCGCCCACGTGCAGGACCCGACAGCACGCCTTCGCTTCAACGCGTTGACCGATGGGCTTGGCAGCACCTGGGAAACCCTCAACATCGCCTCCAAGGCCTACCCGAGCGCATTTCCGATTCACCCCTATATTGACGCTGCCTTCCATCTGCAGGCGGAACACAGGCTGGCGATCGCCGACATCGAGCAGATCGACTGCTATGTCACCGCAGCGCGCATTGCGACCCTGTGCGAGCCGCTCTCGGAAAAGCTGCGCCCGCTGACAGCCTGGCATGCCCGCGTCAGCCTGCAGCATTCGGTGGCGGAAGCGCTGGTGACGGGCCGTTCCGACAAAAATGCCTATGCCCCTGAACATCTGAACAATCCGGTCATCAATGCGCTCGCGGCGCGCGTCAAGTATGTGGTCGACCCGCAGGAGGCCGCCGACAAGAGCCGCTCCGGCGGGCGCGTCAGCATGCACCTGCGCGATGGCCGCGTGATCAGCCATACGGTTGAACATATGCGCGGCACGCGCAGGAATCCGTTGCAACGCGAGGACTTCATCGCCAAGTTCAGATCCAATACCGGCGACGTGCTGTCGCCAGCACTGATTACGCAGACCATTGCCGCCCTGCTCGATCTCGATCGCCTTGACAACGTTGCGCCATTGTTCGCCAGGCTAGCCTCACCTGCGTCAGCGCGCTAAGACTTCATTCCCTGCCACTACATCAGGGCGATTTCAACCTTATTGGAGGAAGCACCATGAAACTGAAATTTCTTGCCGCTCTCGTCAGCATCGGCCTGGTCATCCACGCCGGTCTATCGGCCGCCGACGACTATCCGAGCAAGCCGATTCGTGTGATCGTGCCCTATGCGGCTGGCGGCGCCGACCTCTATATCCGCCCTATCCAGGGCCGCATTGAAAAAGCGCTGGGGCAGCCGATGCTGATCGAGAACGTCGGCGGTGCCGGCGGCATCATCGGCGCGACCCAGGTGAAGAACGCGCCGCCCGACGGATACACCATACTTTTCGGCGGTAGCGGTGCTGTCGTATCGGCCCCCAAACTGGCCACAGCCACCTATACCTGGCGTGACTTCACGCCGGTGGCCAATGTCATCGCCATTCCCTGGGCCCTGGTCACACGGCCCGATTCCGGCATCAAGACCTTTGCCGACTTCCTGGCGCGGGCGCGCGCCAACCCGGGCAAGCTGTCCTACGGGTCCCCCGGCCACGGCACGTCCACGCAGATGGCTGCGGACGCCATGGCTGCCGCAGCGGGCATCAAGATCACCGAAGTGCCCTATCAAGGCGGGGCGCCGGCAGCGACTGCCTTGCTGGGCGGCCATGTCGACACCATGATAGGCGCGCCCAGCATCGTGATGCCGCATGTGCGTGCCGGCAAACTGGTCGCGCTGGCCGTGACCAGCGGCAAACGCTTTGCGCCGAGCAAGGAGATCCCGACCTGGAAGGAGAATGGCATCGACGTGGTGGTGGTGGCCAATTTCGGCTTTTATGTGCGAAAAGGCACCCCCGACGCCATCGTCACCAAACTGGCAGCGGTGGTCGCGGACGTCGTCCGGGACCCGGCCTATGTCGAGTCCATGGAAAAGGGTTTCAACGCGGTGGACTTCCTCGGGCCGAAAGAATATGCCGAGGCCGTCGAAGAAGAAGATCGTACCTTCACGAAAATCATCAAGGATATGGGCCTGGGAGCCAAATAGCAGCGAACTGAACATGCGATGCGCATTGGAAAGACGCACCAAAACACTGAACAATAATTATCGTTTTCGTTAATTATTCATTTAATTGCAAGTTATAGTAATATAATTGATATCAATTTATTCGCCCGACCTCCATTAACCTCCGGGCATCCTGACTCATCCGCTTCTGAAATACGCATGGACAGCCGCTGGATAGCCCACCTCGACATGGATGCCTTCTATGCGTCCGTGGAATTGCTTCGCTATCGGGAGCTGCGTGGTTACCCGGTGGTCGTCGGCGGACGGCGCGCCCACCAGCCCGTGGTGGCCGAAGACGGCCATCGCACCTACGCCGCGCTGGGCGACTACGCCGGTCGCGGCGTGGTGACCACGGCAACTTACGAGGCCCGTGCACTGGGAGTGCACTCGGGCATGGGCCTGATGAAGGCGGCGGCACTGGCGCCGGACGCGGTATTGCTGCCGGCCGACTTTGATGAGTACCGAAAATATTCGCGGCAGTTCAAGGCAGCCGTCGCCGACATTGCGCCCGTCATCGAAGACCGTGGCATCGATGAAATCTACATCGACCTGACCGAGGCCCCTGGCGCGCAGGACATGGACGCCGACGACCCCTATTCCGGCGTACGGGCCCTGGCGCGGCAGATCAAGTCCCGCGTGCAGGAAGCCACCGGACTCACCTGCTCGATGGGCGTCACGCCAAACAAACTGCTGTCCAAACTGTGCTCCGAACTGGACAAACCCGACGGGCTGACCATCCTCACTCACGAGGATATTCCGTCGCGTATCTGGCCGCTGCCGGCTCGCCGCATCAACGGCATTGGCCCCAAGGCGGCCGCCCAGCTCGAAGCACTCGGCATCAGGACGATCGGAGAACTGGCAGCGGCGGATCCGCTGCGACTGGTGGATGAATTCGGCGCCAACTACGGCGAATGGCTGCATCATGCCGCGCATGGCCGCGACCAGCGCGCCATCATCACGAGCAGCGAACCCAAATCGATCAGCCGGGAAACCACCTTCGAGCGGGATCTGCATGCACGCCGGGATCGTCAGCAACTCGGCGAAATCTTCACCCGGTTATGCGAGCAACTGGCCGCAGACCTGACGCGCAAAGGTTATCTCGCCAGAACCATCGGCGTGAAATTGCGCTATGACGATTTCAGTATTGTTACGCGCGCACTGACGTTACCGGCCTATACCCGGGATGCCCAGACAATCCGTCAGTGCGCTGGGCGTTGCCTGAAAAATGCCCCACTGGAACGGCGCATACGGCTGCTTGGCGTGCGCGCTGGCAAGCTGTGCAAGGCGGATGCACTGCCCGCATCCCGGCAGGAAGTCGAGAGCGCGCAGGAGGAGCGGCAACTCACGCTGCCCCTGAATGGCAACAGACTGTAAGTCCAGCCGCGACGCAGCCCGGGCTTAACGCCCCCAACGTGCGTCATCGAAGAACTCATGCAGCATGAATTCTTCCAGCGCGGGGGTGTCAGCAATGCGCGCCGACAAGGACAGGGTTCGGCCAAGACGAATCGAATCCCACTGAAAATCCCCCTGCTCTGTCACCCGCACCACTTCGATCATCTTGCGCACAATGGCTATTCGAATATCGGGATTGCTGCCTCTTCGCACTTCGATTCTCTGCATGGCCTTGCGACGAATATCCTTGTTCCACCCGAAAAAAATGAACTCGGCATCATTGAAACCCATGCGCTCGATCTGAAATACTCCACCGCCATTCTTCGGCACATAACCAAAAGTCATCGTGTTTTGCGGCGCAAGGTTGGCGGCGACAATTCGGTTGCGCCGCACCGTATCATCGTCAACGGACTGCGATACGGCAGGCGTCTCCTGCGACTCACCCCGCGCCCGGCGCCTTGCCTCAACCAGGGAGGCCATATCGCCCGGTGGCGCCGGACGCGCCGGCACGGGTGGAGGAGGAGCCACTACGGGCAGCGACACAGGCGGTGACGCCTTGTAATCCTGCTCGAGCCTGTTCATTGCCATGACCGGCGGAGCCGGTTGCCGCTGGGGCGGCGCGACGGCGGGTCGCCCGGCCAATGCCGGCGCGCTTGGCTGCGACTTCGTTTGCGCGTTTGTTGGCGCTTTAGTCTGCGCCCGTTGCCTGCGCTTCTCGGGAACCGGGGGAGGCGCTGGATCAGGCGGAGGTACCTCGGTGACGGGGGGGGCGAGGTGCACCCGCATGCGCTCGATCGCATCTCCCCGCTCGGGCTCCTTGGGGAGCTTCACCCATCCCCACAGCAGGGCAGCATGCGCGAGCAAAGAGAGCGCTATCGCCACCCACAATGTAGGTACTTTTACGCTATCTCTTACGCTACGACCTGCGTCGTGCCAATCGCTCACTGCCTACCCCAAGATGGTTGTAATGCCTGAATCCCAGCCTCAGGGACGCGGGGGGCCATGATCCTGCAATTTCCGCAAAGCAGCATACTATTTTCGAAAAAAGTCAAGATCACCCACCTCCGGACGAAAGTTTATGCTAGGCTTCGCCCCACATTTCAATTTTATATAGGAACACCCGCGATGGCATCCGGTACAGTCAAGTGGTTTAACGACGCTAAAGGTTTTGGTTTCATCACCCCTGATGGTGGTGGTGAAGACCTGTTTGCACACTTCTCTGCCATTCAGTCCAGTGGATTCAAATCCCTGGCCGAAGGACAGAAGGTCGAGTTTGAAGTCACGCAAGGCCCCAAGGGCAAGCAAGCCTCGAACATCAAGCCCATCTAGACACTGGGCATTAGCCCAACCAGAAAAGCCCGGCTGGTCCGGGCTTTTTTTCGATTGTTTCAGGCGCACTGGCAGTACAGCCACCATTCGACACTCAGAGCAGACGCAAGCGACAATCCCGCTGCTCACGCGCCAGGATCAAGCTTGATCTTGTTGTCGATGACAAGCTTCTTCCAGCGCGCTGCTTCGACGGTGAGCATCCTGCGAAATTCTTCCGGTGAGCTCCCGACCGGTAGCGTGCCTTGCGCTTCCCAGTCCTTCATCGCCCTTGGCGACGTAACGGCTTTCCTGAATTCGCTGCTCAATCTGTTGATGATGGACAGAGGTGTCCCGGCTGGCGCAAGAATACCAACCCAACTGGGGTAATCGAAACCCGGGACTCCCATGTCGGCCACCGGCCTCACGCCCGGGAGCAATGGTGTCCGGTCAGCAGTGTAGATCGCAATCACCTTGATCTTGCCCGATTTGATCAGCGGCAATGCCCCTACCAGTCCTTTGGCCGAAACCGATATGCGCCCCGCCATCAAATCCACATCTGATGCGGCTGCCCCCTTGTAGTGAACGAAAGTCATCTTGATGCCGGCGGCGCTGGCCAGCCACTCTCCGCTCAGATGAATGGCACCACCCTGACCAACTGTGCTGTAGGTAATCTCACCCGGCCTGGCCTTGGCGTAGGCAATGAACTCCTGGAAGTTTTTCACCGGCAGATTGGGCGCGGTCGTCAAAAGAAAGATGCGCTTTGTGGTTTGTCCGACCGGCGCAAGATCCTTGAGAAAATCGTATGGGATGTCATCGCGTATTGCCGGCAGTATGGTGGTGGTGGCGGATGTCCAGGCCAGCGTGTGCCCATCGGGCGCAGACCTGGCCAGCGCACTGTTGGCAATGATGCCGCTCGCGCCGGACTTGTAATCGAGCAGCACCGTCTGCTTCAGTTGCTCGGACAGCCCTTCCTGATAGATGCGCGCCTCAATATCATTGGTTGAGCCCGGGGTATAGGGAATGATCAGCGTGATGGGTCTGATTGGATAATTGGGAGTAGCTTGCGCACTCACTGCGCCAGACCAAAAGGCAACGATTGCCGCAACGGCTATCCAATGCCATTTCAAACTTCCCTGAAAGGGCATTTTATGCAGGGGAGCATGAATGAAAGTTGCCTTCAGACTTGAATCTGCCCTGAACCTCCAAAAATACAAGCATCTCATCATGCGTCTCCCAATTGATGGCAGCATCGCCCACCTCCCCGACACAAACAAGCCGGAAGGCCTTTGCGAACATTACAGCGCAACCTGCGTGACCCGCTGCGTTTACCCGCTTCGCTTAGTAGCGGACATTACGACCGACATTGCGCAGCAGGAAGCTACATATAACCATTCCGGTAATTTCTCACATTATCCCATTGTCATTTTGGTAAACCGCAACTAAGTCACAGATGCCCGGACCATTCGCTGCTATTAATGAAGCCCTGCGAAGTTGCAATATCTTCCCGAAATGATGTTGGAGTAATTGGAAATGGCAAAGATTCTGCTGGTTGATGATGACGAACTGCTCGTTCTTTCATTGAAAACGCTATTACAGGCAACAGGCTACGAGGTTGTCACCGCCGGTGATGGACTGCAGGGGTTGCAAGCCGCGCTGCAACATGCCCCTGACCTTATTCTGCTTGATGTTCGCATGCCGGTGCTGGACGGATTCGGGATGCTCGCGGCGTTGCGGGCCAATGCCGGAACCCGCACCATCCCCTGCGTGATACTGACCGCAATGGATGACCGCGAATCCCTTGACAATGCACTGCGTCACGGCGCCGATGGCATGTTGCTCAAGCCAGTACGCGTGGAGGCACTGCTGCAGGCAATCGCCGGTCGGCTGGAGGTGCTGACGGCGCGAAAGCATGTTGGCATGGTCGCCATCACCAGTACCCCAACCCACCCGACGTTGAGAACCAATGAAGAGGAACTCAATGCCATACTGACCGAATCAAGCGTACGCGCTCCATTCCGGGAGTCACGCGAAGTCACCGTATTGTTTTCTGATATTCGCAATTTCTCACGCCTGTCTGAAATGCTGCCATCGGCCGATGTGGCTGAAGTGCTGCAGCAGTATTACGAACGGGCCGCAGACGTCATGCGACGCCATGAAGGCATGCTGGTGCGAATTATCGGCGATGCCCTGCTGGTGGCATTTGAGTCAACACGCAATCTGCGTGGTGAACACGCAGGCAATGCCATCCGCGCCGCATTGTTGCTGCAGGAGACCGCGCGCGAATACGCGCTGGCACTGGAGCGGCGCTATCCCAGGCGGGATCTGCCGCCATTTGCCGTTGGCACCGGCATACACACCGGGGAGGTCATGGTGTGCAGCATGGGTCCCGGGCATACCTCGGAAATCACCATCATTGGCGATACCGTGAATGTTGCGGCACGACTGGAGGCACTGAGCAAGGATCACAGTTGCACCCCGATTGCCAGCGCGTCCACCGTCGACGTCGCCGACGGCCACTTCATGTACGGCAAGCGCGAGAAAGTTAACCTGAAGGGCCGCCTCGCCCCGATCGAGTCCGTTGTCATTCTCGGCTTTTCCCCTCGCGTCAGCAGGCCGGGGAGCGAGATGGCAACGAAGCGCGCCTAGCGCGCCCAGCACGCCGCCAATTCCCGCTAGAACCCTGCGAAGGAGGCGAATGCGTCAACCGGTTCGCGATCCACCGGAAAACAATTCTCCGGCGCATTGGCGTCCGCATAGCCCAGCGACATGCCGCAGACAAGCATGCGGCTTTCGGGAATACCCAACTGCTCGCGTATCACGGAATGAAAGCGCGTGAAGGCCGCCTGCATGCAGGTATCCAGGCCACGCGCGCGCGCTGCAATGGCCACGTTCTGCAGGAACATCCCGTAGTCGAGCCAGCTGCCGATCTCGAGGACTCGATCGATGGTAAAGATCATTCCGACCGGAGCATCAAAGAACAGGTAATTGCGAGCGCCCTGTTCGTGCATTCGCGCCATGTCACCCTTGACTATGCCCAGTGAACCGTACAGATCCCAGCCAACCTTGCGGCGCCGGCTGAGATAGGGCTCGGGAAACTTTGCCGGATAGTATTCATGCTCGCTGCGGTACTGGTCTTTGCCGCTGTCGTAGGCCACACGCAATGCTGCGGACAATACTCGCTTGGGCCCTCCTGCCACAACCAGTACCTGCCAGGGCTGCATATTGGTACCACTGGGCGCATGCCTCGCAACATCGAGAATGTCGCGAACCGTATCCGCGGGAACCGGATCCGCTCTAAACCGTCGTATGGACCGGCGCGATGTAATCGCCTCATCTACCGCCGCAACCGGGGATACCCCCCCGGCACCTGCCGCCGTTTGCCGTTCGTCGCTATGAACCATCGATAATCCGCCCATCTTCCGTTGTTGTTATGACCCACTTCATGTCATCAGGCCGTTCGTTTCCAGCCGAACCATTCGCAAATGGCGCGACCCATGATCCACTCCAGGTCTGCGGCACTGAGCCACGGAATGCCCTGCGTAAACATCGTGATCGCCTCTGTATAACTGCAAGGCAAGCGGGACAGATCGGTTCCCCAGAACATGCGCTTGGGTCCGAAGGCGTCATAGACTTGACGCAGGTAACCATGCACGCTTTCAAATGGATAGGGAGAGGAACTCACACAGGGCAGCCCGGAAGTCTTGACTGCGATATTCGGATAGGTGGCCAGTTGCAGCAACTGCTCAAGATGAATGAAGGCATCGCCATCTTTCTTGGCTGAATTGGCACCCATGTGATCAATGCTCAAGCGCAAATCCGGATAGCGCTCGGCGATTTCCTCAAGGAAGCCATAGTTGCCGCGCGGCGCCAGCGTAATGGGCACCCCGGCCGCCTCGGCCGACGACCACAGCCAGTGGCCCGATCCCGCATCCACCCAGGGGGAACCATCAGCGAGGATCAGTCGCACACCCAGCATGCCCTGCTGCGATTTCCAATTGGCAATCAGTGATGGGCCATCGGGCTGGTCATGCAGGATGCGCCCCATGACCGCAAAGCGATTTGGATGCGACTGCGCTGCTTCCAGTGCCAGGTCGTTGTACTCCCCTTCCCACGAAGGTGGCACGATCACGACGCCATCGACCCCCGCCTTGTCCATCTCCGCCAGAAGACTGTCTTTGCTGATGGGAATATCTAGATGCGCCTTGGCCGTGCGCCCGCCAACCCCCGGCTTGGGCCAGGGCCGCGCAGGCGTATCCGCGGCCCAGATATGGACCTGGGAATCAATGATCAACATGGTAGTCCTCCTCTATAAACAATTCGGCAAATCTGACTGAGCATTGCAGCTTACCTGAGTCTGACAGGCGGTCACAAAGATGGATTGAATCCGAATCGCCACATCAAGCACCGACAACACCTCGCAACGTCTGTGCCCTCTCACGGCAGAAACGGCACGCGGCTGGTCTGGCCGACCTGCGTGCGCAGCACTTCCTGGGCATCCTCGACGAACTCTTCCATCAGCGAACGCGTATTGCGTGGATCGATCAAATCCACCTGGCCAGCATGCGCCGTGCGAAATGGCGAGGCCAGTTCGTTCAAACGAGCTTCGATCTCGGCACGCTTGGCATCCGGATCCGGCGCCGCTGCGATCTCGGCGCGGTAGGCCGCTGATACGCCTCCGCTGATGTGCATGGATCCCCAGTTGCCCGACGGCCAGGCATAGCGCCGGTACATCGCCGGACCACCGCGATGATTGAGCCCCCCGGCCACGCCATACACCTGGCGCAGCACAACAGTCAGGTAGGGAATCTGCGACATGTTCAGTATGCCCAGCGCACGCGCACCCTGGCGAATGATGCCGTCGCGTTCCGATTGCTCTCCCACCATGAATCCGGGCTCGTCACAGAAATAAATCAGCGGCAGGTGAAACATGTCGCAGATCTGCAGGAAACGACCGGTCTTGTCCGACGCAGGCACGTCCAGCGCGCCGCCCATAAAGCGGCAATTGTTGGCCATGACCCCGACCGGATAGCCGTTCACCCGCGCAAACCCCGTGATCCGGGAGCGGCCGTACAGCGGCTGGATCTCAAAGAACGAATCACGATCGAGCACGATATCGAGCAGCTTGCGGATATCGTAGGACTTGCGCGAGTTGCGCGGAATGAATGACAGCAGTTCCTCCTGGCGCTCCAGCGCAGGCGGGACCGCCTCCGTGCGCGGCGGCAACTGCCAGACGTTCTGCGGCAGATAGGACAGAAAACGCTTGATCTGCCCAAAAGCATCAGCCTCGTCTTTCGCCACGTTCGCGACAACCCCCGAGTCTCGCACATGCACATCCACGCCACCCAGTGCTTCCTTGTCGATGTCCACACCCAGGCTGGCCTTGACCACCGGCGGTCCGCCGGCAAACAACTGGCTGGTCCCCTGCACCATGACGTTGAAGTGGCAGAACACGCCATAGATCGCAGGCAACCCGGCGGCCGACCCCAAGATGGCAGACACGCACGGCACCCGCTGCATGATGTCGAACTCCATGGTCCGATCCACGGTGGACAGATAGGTGCGTCCGATCTTCTCGAAGGTCCTCACGCTGCCACCTGCTGCATCGAGCAGGCGGATGAAGGGTATCCGGTTGCTATGGGCCTGCTTCAATGCCCAGATACCTTTGTCGGCAATCGATCCATCGGCAGCACCACCGCGAATGGTGAAATCCCCGCCCAGCACCATCGCCTTGCGGCCGTCAATCTTGACGAAGCCCGTGACCGAATTGGCCGGGGTGAAATTCTTGAGGTTGATGCCATCCCACTCCGGGGTGCCGGCCAGCACGCCGCCTTCCCTGAAGCTGCCCGGGTCGGCCAGCAGATCGATTCGCTCGCGGACC
>CANKAJ010000082.1 GCA_947479645.1 Betaproteobacteria bacterium
ACACCCGGATTCTGCACCAGCGTGCTGGCCACACCCAGCTTCAATGTATATCCATCCCTGGCGCTTTTCGTCAGTGCCTGCACCGAAATCAACGTCCCGCCGCCGGGCTTGTTATCCACCAGCACGGGAACCTTGAATTTTTCGGAGAGGAATTGCGCGGTCAGACGGCCAATGGAATCGGTCGACGAGCCCGGCGCAAAACCCACCAGCAAGGTCACCGGTTTTGACGGATATTCCTGCGCAATCGAAGGGTTCGATATCGCACAGCATAACGATGTGGCGAGAACACAGGGCCGCCAACCCCGCGACCATTGACGAATTGCAGCATGCACCATACGAAAACTCCTCAAGCCCGGCTATTTAACTGAAATCACGGATACCCAAAAGTGGTCCGGGTCCTAATCGTCTACGAGCGGAAACTGCAGCACCAGCACCTCGAGACCCTTCTTGCCCGCTTTGATCTCATATGCGTCTTCATTCGACTCGACCACCAGCATGGACCAGAGCGGATAATTCTCCCCGGCTTTGTCCAGACTGCCATTGGCGACAAACAGATAATAGCCTCCACAGCGCTTCGGATCCGGCCCCATTGCCGTCATGCCGCTGCCCAGCCTCAGCACATGTGCCGCCATCCCGTCGGTGGTTTTTTCAGCCGGGTACAACGGCTCCCAGGAGGCTTCCTTGCGATGCTCCAGAACCGGTTCGGTCGACAGAATGATGGGATCGGATATCAGATTGCGACGCTTGCTGGGCTTCAATTGTTCGCGATAGCCCGGCTTGTTCAAATACACCGGCACCGACTTGGCGGTCTTGATCCGCAACGCGCAGAACGTCATGCCCTGCGGACCAGCCACCACAGGACCATAGGCCGTATGGTGGTCCTTGTATTGAACGGTCAGGGGCAGCAGATCGTTCTTGCCCATCTTCCCGGAGCCAGCTACGAACAGCTGATATTGGGTAATTTCATGGTAATGCGGCAGCACCACCTCATCCGCGCTCATGGCCGTCATCAGTGACTGCGGACCCTGCCCATCCTCGGTGGCATACCTCGGGCCGAAGAATTCGGTGCCCCAATGCGGAATACCTGTTCCCGGCGAAGGCACCTCGCGCAACTTGCTCAGGGCTTCGCTTCCATTGACGGCGTGAATCATGTTGGCCTCCTGTTGATGGCAATTCTGGAAGAATGCGTTGCGCATCCGGCTTGGCCCAGCATGGCACGTGCTGCGCGCGAACCACTGCGTTTTGCACGCCTGGTGCCGCCTGCCTCGCCGAATGCGTCGAATGCGTCGAATAATTTTCCCAAGAATAAGACCTTTATGCAGCACGAGCAAGGTTGCATAAAGACTGAAAGCGGGCAGATCAATTCGATTTTCCGGATGCCTTGATCAGTGGTGCCCACAGGGCGATTTCGTTCCTGATCAATCGCGAAAATTCTTCCGGCGTACTCCCCGCGGGCTCAGTACCGTCATCGGCCAGACGCGCCTTGATATCGGGATCCTGCAACGCGCGCACCAGAATGCTTTGCAGCCGGGATACCACCAGCGACGGAGTCCCCGCTGGCGCCAGTACCCCATACCAAAGGGTGCAGTTGTATCCGGCAACCCCGGCTTCTTCGATGGTAGGCATGGCCGCAAACGCCGGCAGGCGTCGCTCGCCGGATACCGCCAGTGCGTGCACCTTGCCGGCCTTGATCTGTACCGTGGCCGCCGCCGCTCCCACGAACACCAGCGACAGTTCACCGCTGATGACATTGAGCAGGGCCGGGGCAGCTCCCTTGTATGGCACATGCGTCACGTCGATTTTCGCCAGCGACTTGAGCAATTCCATGGCGAGATGGCCACCACTGCCGCTGCCGCCGGAGCCATAGGTAAAGGCCCCGGGACGGGACTTCGCCCGCGCAATCAGATCCTTGACGGTCTTGAATGGCGCTGATGGATGACTGACCAGGATCAACGGTGCCTTGGCCAGCAGCGTGACTGGCTGCAGGTCACGGACCGGATCGTAGGGAAGATCCGGATACAACGTGGGGTTGACGGCCAGATTGCCCGTATTGCCCAGCACCAGGGTGTAGCCATCCGCTGGCGACTTGGCCACGAAATCCACGCCGATCGAACCGCCGGCGCCGGCACGATTTTCCACCAGCACCTGCCGGCCAAACGCTTCGCCCAGTTTGCTTCCCGCCCACCGTCCGAGGATGTCATTGGTCGCGCCGGGCTCAAACGGGATCACCATGCGTATGGGGCGGCTGGGATACTCCTGCGCCTGTGCGCAGGGCCAGACCCCACCGAGCAAACTGGCGAGCACCCACGCACAGGCCCGCACACTGAGTCTGGCGCTTGAATTCCCCCGCGACTGATCAACCATTGCCGGACCGCACGATGACTTCGTCCGCCGAACGCTCAAATTGCGAACCGAATTGCTGCGACATCTCCTCAAGGTGCGCCACCGTCTCGGCCTCGTCGGCAATCAAACGCATGACAATCTCGGTGTTGTCCTCCTGCCGAACGAGTGAAAATCCGATCTTTGATATCTGCTTGTCGGTGAACGTGATCCTCGCCATCATGCCCACCCAGTTCAGGTGACGTTTCTTGTAACTGCGATAAAAGCAGAAACTGCCCAGGCCGTAAAAAATCGGCTTGCCCTTGTAGATCTCGATGCCAAGCGCATGGTGCGGGCCATGACCCATGACCACGTCGGCACCGGCATCAATGGCGGCACGCCCCATCTCGGTCTGATACTGCAGCACCTTGTCGCCATAGCCCCAGTGATGCGATGACACCACGATGTCGGCTTGCTGCCTGAGCCCCTGGATATCCTGCCGCAGTTGCTGCAGATAGTCCGGATCCATCCAGGTAATCACCAGGGGTGGCGCCCCCGGCCGGTTGGGCGGCGGCTTGCCGTCCTTGTAGACCCGTGGCTGATAGGCGGTGTGGGCTTTCATGACGGCCACACCGGGAAATTTCTTACCGGCCTCATGATTGTTGGGCCAGTACTGCGAAGTGCGCTGGATGAAACCGCAACGCACCCCCTTGCGTTCGAGCACTACGGGCGCACGCGCCGCCGCGATATTTTCTCCGGTGCCGGTGTGCGCAATGCCCAGCGCATCCAGATTGGCATTGGAAGTCATGATGGCTTCGGCGCCATAGTTCTGGTTGTTGGCATTGCCCACGCCATGATAGCCGGCCAGTTGCAGCGCCTGCCCGGCGGCCGGCGGCGCATAGAAGCCTTCATATCCGGCGCTTTCCCCCTCGGTAATATCGAGCGCGCCGGGTGGCTGATACAGGCAGCATTCAAGATTGCCGAACACCACGTCGGCGGCCTTGAACGTGCCGGCGACACGACTGAAGGGCACGGCCGGGTCAGCCAGTCCCATCAGATTGATATCACCCGTCAATATCAGGGTTGTCTGCATCACTTGCCTGCCTTTCCGGTCGCGGCCACCTTGTGCATGGTGTTGTAAATGGCCAGGTCAATCTCGATACCCTCGGTTCTCCGACGCGAGCGCTCCGCGAACGCGCGCTCTGATGGCAAACGAATTTCATCCACACCCGGTTGCCGCGGCACCGCCTTGATTTGCGCGAGCATGCGCGACATGTCGGCCTTGAACTCGTCCAGCGGAACCAGCAGATCGGGCTTCATGGCTATGATCAGGTGACCATAGATCTTCATCACGTCGCGCCCCGAGCCCGCCAGAATTCCGAGCGATTGCATGGCCAGCGCCAGGCCAAAGCCCTTGTGTCCGCCAAACGGCAAAAAGGCATGCGCCTGCGACGGATCACGCGTCGGCACGCCCTGTGCATCCAGTGCCACCCCTTCGGGCAGTTGTTCGCCGCGGCGCTCATAGAAAAGCAGTTGCGTGCCGGGAAAAGCCGAGGTGCTCATGTCGATGACAAAGGGTTCACCGCCGGTCGGGAACCCGAAGGCAATCGGGTTGGTTCCGGTGGCCGGCGCAGCCGCGCCGGGCGGCGCCACATGGCGAAATGAACTCACACTGTGCAGGCATACCAGGTCCGCGCGCGCCACCCTCTCCGCAAAGTAGGCGCTGCGCCCGCTCATCCAGGTGTTGTTGATGCCCACCACGGCAAAGCCATTCACCCGGGCCTTGGCGATGGCAATTTCGGTCATGCGGTACATCGCGAGCATGCCGTTGGTATTGCCACCGTCGTACAGGGCCGAGACCGGGGTTTCCCGCAATACCGACAGCGGTTTGCGGCCTTCGGCCTGACGCTTGTGCTCGGCCACGTTGAGCAGCTTGGGGAGCCCGGAATACTCGTATCCGCACAAGGCCGCATCCATCACATGATCGGTAATGATCCATGCTTCCTCGGCGTTGTATCCGAGCGTAGCCAGGAACTGTTCTCCCAGCGCGCGCCCTTCAGCCACGCTCAACTGCACTCTGTCCCTGTCAATGTGCTTCATTGGTTTCCTGTTGATTTCGAATTGTTTGAGGAAACACTGAACAAGCCTCAAATTTGAAGAAAGCGAATACCATATTTCCTCTGAAGTGGGGGATATACAAGGGGGCATCGCCCACTTGTTCAGCCCTTCATTTCCATTGGATCAATCCACCTGCAGATTGGCGGACTTGACGATGCGGGCAAACTTGTCAACGTCGTTCCTGAACGTGACTGCCATTTCTTCCGGCGTGGAAGCACTCGGATCACCACCCTCCCGGGTGATGGCATCACGAATGTCCTGCGCCTTCAACGCCTTGACGACCTCCGCATTCATCCGGTTGATCCGCTCGCGCGGGGTGCCGGCCGGCGCAAAGAGGGCGTACCACAGGTCCATCTCGAAGCCCGGGTATTGCGCCGCCAGCGGCGGCAGGTCCGGAAAGGTGGAGGAGCGCCTGGCTGTCGTCACCGCAAGACAGCGAAACTTGCCGCTGTCCGCCTGCGGCTTGCCGACAATCGCCGTGGCAAAGAACAGATCGACCGAGCCGCTCAGCATCGCCGTGGTCGCCGGGCCGCTGCCGTTGTAGGGCACGTGCACCAGTTCGGCGCCGGTCAGTTGCTTCATCATCTCGATGGAAATATGGCTGGTGGATCCCATGCTGGCCGAGGCCGCATTCAGTCCGCCCTTGCGCTTCTTGGCCAGATCAACCAACTCGCGCGCCGACTTGACCGGAGCGCCGGGAGGCACGCACAGCACCAGCGGACTGGACATCAGTTGACTGATGGGCTGCAGATCCTTGACCGGATCGAATGAGATGCTCTTGGACAGGCTGGCATTGATGGCCAGCGTCGTCGTTGTGAGGAGCAGCGTGTTGCCGTCAGGCGTCGCCTTCGCCACGCTGGCCGAGCCGATGTTCCCGCCCGCTCCCACGCGATTGTCGACCAGGAACGTCTGGCCGGTGCCGTCGGAGAATTTCCGGCTCAGCATTCTCGTGAGAACGTCGGTACCGCCGCCGGCGGCAAAGGGCACCACCACCCGAACCGGCTGGGATGGCCATTCCTGCGCACCCGCGCCGCCTGCGGCGACCAGGCACACTGCCAGCGCCAGCGTGTGCTTTGTCACGATGTGACGATCCATAGCTCTCCTCTAATTCAAACAAATGATTATATTTATATCGTGAACAGGCTTGCAGCAATGTCGATTCAATGAATTTGAATCATCCTATCTTCATTGAACTGCGCCGGGCGATGCATCATACCGGCAGGGTACCTGCCGCGACCGCATCAAACTAGGATTCAGCGCTGATGCCGAGCGCCTTGATGACCTCGCCCCATCGCTTGAGTTCTGCTCTGATCAGCGCATCGAGCTCCGCCGGCGCGCTGCCAACCGGGTCCAGGCCAAGCAGGTTGATCAGCTTGTCCCTGATCTCCGCGTTTGCAACGACCTTTGCCGTTTCCCGGCTAATCCGATCAACCATCGCAGCAGGCGTTCCGGCCGGCGCCAACAGGGCATACCAGCCGTTGACCTCATAACCGGGAAGCCCCGCTTCGGCGATGGTGGGCAGGTCAGCAAAGGCGGCGCTGCGTGTCATGGTGCTGACCCCCAGCGCCCGCAACTTGCCAGCGCGCACCTGCGGCCCCAGCGTTCCGACGGCTGCAAACAGCAAGGAGATATGACCGCCGAGCAGGTCATTCATCAACGGGCCGCCGCCTTTATAGGGAACGTGCACGAGTTTGATATCGGCCATCATGGTGAAGAGTTCCGCCGCCAGATGATTGGCATTGCCCACCCCTCCGGAACCGTAAACCAAGGTGCCCGGCCTGGCCTTGGCTGAGCTGACGATGTCCGCCACCGATTTAAGCGGCGAAGCGTTGTTCGTCACCAGCATATAAGCCCCGTTGGCGATCAGCGACACTGACGCGAGATCCTTGACCGTATCGTAGGGCAGCTTGCGGTACAGGCCCGGATTGATGGCGTGACCGCTGGGCACGATCAGAATCGTATAGCCGTCGGGAACCGCCTTGGCGGCCGCATCCGTGCCGAGTATGCCGTTGGCACCGGCCCGATTGTCGATGACCAGTTGCTGTCCCATCGCCTCGGTCAGTTTCGGCGCGAGCAAGCGTGCCGGCACATCGGTTCCGCCGCCCGGCGGGAAAGGCACGATGAAGCGAATGGGTTTGACGGGATAGCCCTGCTGCGAGAACACCGGGCCTGCCATTGCCAGCATCAATCCTGCGATCACTATGCGTGCCACCGTAATGCGTTTACTCAAGTGCAGTCTCCTTGATTTCAATCAGCGGCTCGGCCGCATTGTGTCGGCACTGGAAGCGACCGGTCCGCGGCTGGCGATCACTGCAGCGTCAGCCCCAGTTTCTTGATGAGTGCACCCCAGCGCGCGGTCTCCACCTTGATATAGGCGGCGAGTTGCTCGGGCGTCCCCCCCTCCAGCACCATCCCCATAATCAGCATCTTTTCGCGCGTCACCGGATCATTGGTGAATTTCTGAATCTCCGCATTGATGCGATCGATGATCTCGCGAGGCGTGCCGGCAGGCGCCACGATGGCATTCCATGACTGCGCCTCAAATCCCGGATAGATCTCCGACACGGCGGGAACATCGGGCATTTGCTGAAAGCGCGCCGCCGAGGTGATGGCCAGCGCCTTCAACTTTCCGGACTTCACATGCGGCAGCATGGACACCGGCGAGGTGAGAATCATCTGGATGCGCGCATCCAGCAAATCGCCCAGTGCGGGTGCGGTGCCCTTGTACATGACCCCGGTAAAACTCGCGCCCGAGGCCATCTCCAGCATCTGCAACGCAAAATGCGGCGGCGTACCGGCGCCACCCAGCCCGACGTTGAGCTTGCCCGGGTTGGCTTTGGCATGGACGAGCATTTCCTTGAGTGAATTGCCCGGAACCGAAGGATGCGCAAATAATCCGTACGGACTCGCGCCCAGCATGCCGATCGGCACAAAATCCTTTTCCGGGTTGTAGGGCAATTTTTTGAACATGTGCTGATTGATGCTGACCGCGGTGCCCGTGGTCAGGAATAGCGTATAGCCGTCCGGCGCCGATTTCGCCACCAGTTCCGCCCCGAGGATCGTGCCGGCACCGGGACGATTTTCAACAACAACGGCACCGCCAAGCCCTTCTGCAATGCGTTGCGCCGCGCCACGCGCGATGACATCGGTGGGCCCTCCCGCATCATAGGGAACAATGAGCCTGATCGACCTGGCGGGATAGCGTTGTGCCACAGCCATCCCTGACATCAAACCCATTACAACAGCCATTGCGACTGCCAACCAACCCGGCTTGCTTCTCATCACGATTTCTCCTCCGAAAAATTCACGTCATGAACAATGTCTGTTGAAACAACGCCAGGCGAACATCAATCCATTCCCACCTTGATCCCGGCCTCCTGAGTCCGCTTTCGGTAACGATCAACTCCTGCCGGACCAACTTGGGAAATTCCAGTGCCATCGGCATGCGCATCTTGAACGTCCCGAGTTGAACGGTATCATATCGCGGCTGGCGTCCTTGTCCGGGAACATGGAACGCCCGCCCAATTTGGGTTGCCCTTCATTGTTCACTCAAGCCGGGAAGGATCACTGATGTGGGAGCGTATCAATCGCTGGGCTCGCAACCTGGTGAACGACGGATTTACATTGTGGTTCTGTTGCCAGCACCCGCAGATGCCGCTGGTACCCAAGATATTGGCAGTGCTGGTCGTTGGTTATTTTCTCAGCCCGATCGACCTGATTCCCGACTTCATTCCGGTGTTGGGCTACCTCGACGAACTCATTTTGCTGCCGGGCTGCATCTATCTCATTCTCAAAATGGTTCCCGAGCCGGTGTTGGCCGAGTGCCGCGCCAAGGCAAAGGCCTGGCTTGCCGAGCACAAACCCACGCCCCGAAGCATCACTGCCGCCGTGGTCATCATGTTGCTGTGGATGACATTTTTCGGGACCTTATGGACGCATTGGGGCGATGAGCTGTTGAAATGGCTCGCCACGCACTGAACATGACTTCGGCGGTTCGGGAGTCGCGGATATGCGCCCCGCAATGACCCGAGAAAAACCACAGCGACGCTCAGCGAACGACCAGCACCGGAATCGTCGTATGCGCCAGCAGTTTTTGCGTTTCACTCTGAACGAAATAGCCCGGTAACCCGTGGCGAATGCGCGTCCCCATCACGATGAGGTCGCATTTCTGCTCTTCGCATACCCGGATGATGGCTTCGTATGGCTGCAAATCCTCGATGAACGCGGTCTCCGCGCTGACGCCAAAGGACGCCGCGATCTCCACGGCCCCGACGAGCAACTGGCGCTCCTCCTGCCTGATCTCTTCGGTGATCTTCTTCTCGCCAAAACGCGACAGCGCTCCGCCCGCCGTATGATGCGGAATGTCCAGCGGCGACCTGACATGCAGGACAAGCAGTTTTGCCGACAGCCCTTTTGCGAGCTGAGCGGCTTCCCTTATCGCCTTGTCTGACAATTCCGAGCCAAAAGTCACCGCGAGAATCTTTTGGTACATGAAGGATCTTCCAAAACAAGTATCGTCAAGTTCATCCTGCGCCTGATGGCGAACAGGACCCACCGGAATATTACGCTACTCGCCAAGCCGATGCAGACCCGGTGTTGCCCTGGGCAGAGAATGCAGCCCGGGGTCCGACTCCTGCGGGCGAGCGCCATTCGTTCGTCGCTCAGCCAATGCGCAGCCGCCATGGCCTTGATGACGCGCTTGATTTTCCCGGGCACACAGGTATTGTGTCAGCGGGTCTGGCGCCAGTCATTTGACAGCGGTCATCCGACATCGCCAGAAAGCACATTTGTCATGTTCCCTTTCTCGAATGGATACGCACATGCTTTTTGGCATCTCAATCCAGGGACCCTACGCGCCGGACCAGCCGCGCGAGCAGCATTTCCAGAGCGTGCTGGAGTCGGCCATCGCCGCGCGCGACGCCGGCTTTGACTTCATCACCACCAGCCAGTCCTTCCTCAATCCGGGTCCGCCGACCCACAGCCTGGCCACCATCCCGCTGCTGGCACGCCTCGCCGCAGACCTGCCCGGCATGCGCATCATGACCGGTGTGTTGCTGGTACCGCTCAACCACCCGCTGCATCTGGTGAATGATCTGGCGACACTCGACACCATCTGCGGCGGACGCCTGGACATCGGCATGGGACTGGCCTATCGCAAGCAGGAGTTCGACAACTTCGGTGTGGACATGAAGACACGCGGGCGGCGCTTTGACGAAGCCATCGACGTGATGCGCATGCTGTTCACCCAGGACCTGGTGACCCATGACGGCCAGTTCTTCCAGTTGCATGAGGCGCGCTCACGCGCGCGGTCCATTCAGCAGCCGCATCCGCCATTCTGGATCGGCGGCTATAGCGCAGCGGCAGTCAGGCGCGCCGCCGAGCGCGGCGACGGCTGGTACCCGGGCGCCTTCGCCGAGCTGTCCGTGCTCAAGGAGCAGGTTGCGGTTTACCGGAACACCATCAAGGAACTCGGCAAGCCTGCTCAGCAGGACCGGCTCATGGTGCTGCGCTTCACCTGGATCGACGAAGATCGCAAGCGCGCGCGGCAACTCGCCGTGGAACATGCCGAGGGACCGCACCGCAACTATGTGGCCACGGGACTGCGCGAGAGCATGGCCGAATACAAGTCGCGCCCCTGGCTCTCGGGGCAGGATCTCTTCGTGGAGAACTGGTTCGCCGGCAACCCCGACGACATCTACGAGCAGATCAAGCTCTACATCGAAGTCCTGCGACCCAACCGCTTCAACTTTCGCGTCTCGGTGGACCCGTCCGCCCACGCCGATGCGCACAAGGCGGTGCGGCTGCTGGGCCGGGAAGTGCTGCCGCGCATCCGGAAGTTCGCGGCGGCGTTTGAGGCGGCGAACTAATCTCCGGGGAAGTACTGAACAAGTGGGCTGGGCGCCCTTGTATATCCCCCACTGCAGGGGAGACACTGTGTACGCCTTCTCCAGATTTGAGACTTGTGCAGTGTTTCCCCTAGGGAATCTGCCCCTCACGGATGCGATTGCGCGCGATCAGCATGCGATGGACTTCAGACGGCCCCTCCAGCACGCGGAACAGACGAATGCGGTTGGCCATGGCCTGCAGCGGCAGTTCCTTGGTCATGCCCATGGCGCCAAAACTCTGCATGGCGTGGTCAACGATGTTCCAGGCCATCTCGGTCGCGTAGACCTTGATCATCGAGAGTTCCGAGCGCAGTCGCTCGCCCTGCTTGATGCGATTGGCCGCATCGAAAAGCATGAGCTTGAAGGCGTGCATCTGCATGGTCGCGTCGGCAATCCACCACTGGATTGCCTGCCGCTCCGACAGCAGCACGCCAAAGGTCTTCCTCTGCCCGACATGGTCAATCATCATGTTGAGCGCCCGATGGGAAAACCCCAGGCACCAAGCTCCGATCTCCAGGCGTCGCAGCGACAGGCGATGCTGCATGAGCGCAAAGCCCTGACCTTCCTGACCGAGCAGATTGGCGGCGGGAACGCGGCAGTTGTCGAATACCAGTTCCGATGTGTACTGGCCCGCAATCATGGGGATCTTGCGCACGATCTGAAAGCCCGGCGTATTGGTTTCAACGATGAAGGCCGAAATGCCGCCCCGGCCTGCCTCGCGGTTAGTGGAGGCCAGCACCAGGCCGAAGTCGGCATTGAAGACGCGGCTGATCCAGATCTTCCTGCCGTTGAGCACATAGTCATCACCATCCCGGTGCGCCGTGGTGTGCATGGATGAGGGATCACCGCCCGCCCCCGGTTCGGAAATGGCGATGAACGACAGCAACTCACCGCGCCCCACCGGCTCCGCGTACTTGTGCAACTGGTAGGGCGTGCAGGCCTGCAGCATCATGGCCAGGTTGGGCGCATCCGGCAGCGTCTTGTAGGGAACAATGGTTTTCCACAATTCCGTATGTATCGCGATCATGGTGTCGGCCGGCAACTCCGAGCCGCCGGAGGACTCCGGAACGTCCAGCCCCCACAGGCCCAGCGCCTTGGACTTGCGATTCACGGCCTCTTCGTCTTCCGGGCGCATGGTCAGCCCCAGGCCGGTGGCTTCGCGCTCCAGCACGGATTTTTCCAGTGGCATGAGGTCTTCCCTGACGAAGCGCCTCACCACGTCAACGATCATCCGGTGCTCTTCACTGAGGAAGGGGTAATCCATCACGTCTCCTTCATTTTTCTCATTTATTTCAATTCAGACCGACATCCCATCGCGGGATTGGCATCACAAACATGTTGCCACCTGCATTGGAAATCAGCCCGAGACCTTCGCTATCAGTTCTCCATACCGATCCAGCAACGGCAGCGCCTTTTCGAAGGTATCGATCTCCAGGCGGGCGGTGCTGATCAGCACCCGTTCGATGCCAAGATCGCGGTAGCGCAGCAGGCGATCGAGGTTGATTTCGCCGCGCGCGCTGACCATGATCGGCACCTTCGCCGGATCGCGGCCCGCTTCGCTCACCAGTTTGCGGAACTGCTCGACCTGAGGCGCGAAATCCTGGCCGCCGGCATCAATCGGAAACCAGCCGTCGCCCCACTGCGCGGCGTGGCGCGTCCCGACACCGCCCTTTACGCCAAGGTAGACCGGCGGGTGCGGTTGCTGCAACGGCTTGGGGTAGGACCAGGCCTTGTCAAAGTGATAGTACTCACCGTGATATTCGGCTTCTTCCTGCGTCCACAACGCGCGCAGTGCCATCACGCAGTCGCGCAGGCCCGAGTAGCGGCGCTTCCACGGGATGCGCGACACCGAGCCGTTCACATCGGCCAGCTCCTCCTCGTTCCAGCCCACGCCAACTCCCAGCAGCAGGCGCCCGCCGCACAACTGATCCAGCGTGGCGATTTCCTTGGCGGTGGTGAACAGTTCGCGCTCCAGCAGCAGCGCGACGGCGGTGCCCAGGCGCAGTTTCGTGGTGGCGGCGGCCACCATCGCCAGGGAAATAAGCGGATCGGCCATGTGCTTGTAGGCCTCGGGCATGACGCCACCGGCCGGATGCGGCGTCTTGCGCGACACCGGAATATGCGCATGCTCGCCGAACCACACCGATTCGAAGCCGCGCTCTTCAAGCGCGCGGCCGAGGACTTCCGGCCGGGTGAGCCGGATATTGTTCATTGCGGCGAATCCGATATGCATGCAAGCTCCTCCTGCCACCACAGGGGTGGGGTTCAAACAAGTTTGGCTGGAATTAATATTATCAATTCAGGGGTGCATATATTTACAAACAGATCAATTTAAACATATTGTAATCACATTATTCCGGCCAATTGAACACCCTGGCTGCCGTGCCGTGCAACATCCATTCGATGTCCGGTGCCGGCAAGTACTTTGCGGCGCTGACGCGGATGATACCCACGTTGTCGCGATAGCTGCCGTTCCTGATGGCCATAATCTGGGTCTGGTCCGAGCCCCACATCAGGCGCTTGGCGCCGTAGGCGGCGTGCACGCGCTTGATCAGCGGCTCGAAGTCGGCGTATGGCGGCGGCGATTGGGTCAGCTTGGGCAGCGACGAGACCTTGATGTGCACATTGGGATACTTTGCCAGCGCTTCCATTTCCTGCATCTTGCGCTCGCGGTCGCCATCGGGCACGGCCCAGTTGAAATGATCGATGATGACCTGCATGTCCGGGTGTTTCCTGACGGCATCCTCAACCACACCCAGACCATCGCGGCGAAAAAAAGCGATCGGGATGCGATCGCGCTCACAGGCCACCCACAACGGTTCGAAACCACCATCAGCCAACAGCTGCATGTGCTTGTCCTCGTTCAGCGACAGGCGCAGGCTGCATACGCCCGGCGTATCCATCCATGTGGGCAAGAGGTCGAACTGCGCCTTTGTCGGATAGAACCAGGGCATGACGCGAAAACGCTTGGGATACTTCGCCGCGGCTTCCAGCGCATAGACGGGGCTGCGCTCGGGCAGCAAGCTGGTTGGGGATATCACCGCCCGGTCGATGCCGGCTTCATCCATCAGCCCCAGCATGCGCTCGGCAGTCATGGGTTCGGGCAGGTGCGCCTCCGCTTTGGGCGCCCAGGGACGGTCAGGGCGATCGGCCTCCCACAGATGCACCTGCGCGTCGGTGATCATGAGACGACCTGCGTCATGTGAATGGCGTGCATGATTTTTTCCTTGGGTTGTGCTTGTTGTTGTCCCTGTGTCAAAACACATTCGCGCCAGGGGAAGGAAGTCCGGTCGGGCTTTGGCGAGTATTGCTGACGCCGGGTGCTGCAGGCGCGTGACTCATTTCGCAGGCGCTCCAATGATCTTGAAGGCGCGGGCAAGCTGGTCGTAGTCGCTGTGAAGGCGCGCGCCGAACTCCTGTGGCGTTGCCAGCCAGGGCTCGACGCCCTGATCGGCCAACTGCTTGGCGAACTCGGGCTTCTTCAGCGACTTGGTGATCTCACTGTACAGCTTGTCGACGATCGGGCGCGGCGTGCGCGCCGGGCCAAACGCGCCGATCCAGGCATTGCTGTCATAGCCCGGCACGCCTGCTTCGGCGACCGTGGGCAGGTCCGGCAGCAGACTGGAGCGCTTTGCAGACGTGACGCCGAGAGCATTGATCTTGCCTGCCTTGATCTGCGACAGCACCGCACCCACCGTGGAGATGGCCGAGTGCGTCTCGCCGGACAACAACGCGGTGGTCATCGGCGCGCCGCCCTTGTAGGGAACATGAATCAGCTGGATATTGGCCATCGAGGCCAGCAGCGCCATCTGCACATGCAGGTTGCCGCCCTCCCCGTTCGAAGCATAGGTAATCTGCCCCGGCCTGGCACGGGCGACAGCGAGGAACTCCTTGACCGTCTTCACGCCGAGCGAGGGCGTGGTCACCAGCACGCTGGGCTGGGCCGCCAGCAGCGTGATCGGCTCGAAATCCTTCAGCGTATCGTAGGACAGTTTCTCGGCGACGAAGGCATTGGACAGATGTGACGTGGAGTGCACCATCAGCGTGTACCCGTCAGGCGTGGCCTTGGCCACGGCATCGGCACCAATGGCCCCCGACGCGCCGCCGCGATTGTCCACGATGAACTGCTGCTTCGTGCTCTCGCTCAGCTCGCGGCTGATCAGTCGGGCAACGATGTCATTGCTGCCGCCGGGCGGGAACGGGACGATTACCCTGACGGACTTGCTTGGATAGGCGGCTTGTGCGAATGCCTGCGCGGAGACCATTCCTACGGTCACGGCCAGCACGCAATGGACCGCGGCAAGGGCAATTTTCTTCATGGGATTCTCCTTGGGATTGCAGGCCGGTTTATCCAGATTGGCCAGCGTAGTATAGCGTTCGACAGGGCACCACTGATGACAGTGATCGGAGATGGAAACTCAATGTGGCATGGAAATGTCAACGGCCCGGATATTGGCCTTGTACATTTCGCACTAATTTATGCTGGTTGGAATTGACGATCTCTTTGAACTCCTGCGAAACATGTTGATTGGCCAACACGCGCTCCAGAATGTTTTCGCCAATCCAAACGCGGTGTCCCCGCATCCCATGATTTGAACCGGCAAGTGAGCAGCAGGAGACTCACGCGGCATGGGTGTTTCGGCTTCCCCCCCGGGATCAGTCGAGGCATTGCAAACCGCGTCGCACATAGCTCTGGAAAACGTGGCCTGGCTGATCCCAAGGGATTGGCACAGTTCGCGCGCGGTGGCAATGCCGCGGGTACGCAGCGCCCGGATCAACTCATGAGGCGTATTTTGTCGGTTTGCCGAGGCCGCACCCATGCATTATTGAATAGATAATGAATAGATACTTTACGATAAAAATCAGTAATATCAATCATATAAGTCAACCTTAAGTAGAAATTTGAATAGTAAAATAGTGACTATTCGCTCTGCCCAACGATTGTCGAATCGTGTGTTTATGGCATAGTATGCCAACATCCAATCATTGCCGCGAGACTCCCATGCCGACTCGTAATGTCGTCCTCACCGACCATCAGGCGCGCCTCGTTGAAAAGCTCGTGTCGACAGGACGCTACCAGAACGCTAGTGAAGTGCTGCGAGAAGGGCTGCGCCTGATCGAGAATCGCGAAGCCGAGGATAATGCCCGGCTCCACTCGCTGCGCGAGGCCGCCCGCGTGGGCATGGCTGATATCGATGCCGGACGCTTTCGCAGCTTCGAATCGCCCGCCGCGCTCAGCCGTCACTTAACCGCGATTGCCGATAAAGCGATCGGCGGAAAACCGGCGCCACGCTCGAAGTGAGCGCAGGGGCGCGCAGTTGGACGGTCCACCTGACGGCGGCTGCCGAGGCCGATTTCGAGGAAATCCTGCGCTGGACGGTGAACCATTTCGGCGATGCGCAAGCGCGCATCTACGCCGAAACGCTTTCCGCGGCGCTGAATGATCTGGCCACCGGCCCGTCAGCCATCGGTGTAAAAAAGCGAGACGACATCCTGAAGGGACTTTTCACGCTTCACGTCGCCAGCAAGGGCCGCAGGGGGCGTCATTTCATCATGTTTCGCGTAGGGAACACGCCGGATCGTAACGTGATCGAGGTCTTGCGCCTTCTTCATGACGCCATGGATCTGCAGCAGCATCTTCCCCCGGGCGAGGAAAGTACGTAAACCCCTCAATGGCGCAGTCAACGCATAGGTCATCAGGCCATTTGTAGTGGTCGAACCGGTTTGAGAATTAAATTGGGTGGTTGCCTGCGCCACCGAAAAACTATGAAGGGGAAAGAATTTTGGTGCCGGAGAGATGAATCGAACACCCGACCTTCTCATTACGAATGAGCTGCTCTACCGACTGAGCTACTCCGGCACTTCCCAAGACTGAACGTCACCTGCTTGAGCGCAGGCAGCCATACCGGCATATGGAAGCGCTGATTTTAGCAGATCAACGCCTGATTCTGCCGCAGCTTGTTCATTTCGGGTCTCGTGCCCACCTAATTGGCCCGACGTTGGCAGTGGCAGCGCCTCCAACCACGTAATGGGATCGGCAACTTCGATTGCGCAAAAAGGCGCCTCGCGCCAGAATCCCCCCCGACATCACGGTCCTGCCAATTCATCCGCCGGTCAAAATTCCGGCCACTTTGGATAAGCAAAAAATGAATACAAGCGCCACGCCCACCCCCTACCCGCTGCCTTCCGTTCCCAATTTCAAGCCCCCCCCGGGCGCCTGCAACGCCCACGCACATGCCATGGGACCGTTCGACCGGTTCCCGGCACCGCCCGGGCATGGCTCGCCGCCGCTGGCGCCGATTGAAAACTTCGTGGCCGGCATGGACAGGCTGGGCCTGCAATATGGCGTGTTCGTGCAGTCATCGGGCTACGGCACGGATTGCCGCATTCTCATCGATGCGCTGGAACGCTACCCGGCACGCCTGCGCGGGGTCGCGCTGGCCACCACCGCCACACCTGACGCAGAGCTGCAGGCCATGCACAAGCTGGGTGTGCGCGGACTGCGCTTTACCGGCCTGCCCTTCCCCGGCAAGCGCGGCAAATCCGCAGGCAGCATCACGCTGGAAGAATTGCCGGCGATGGCGCCAAAGTTGCGCGAACTGGGCTGGCACGCGCAGTTGTGGCTGCACTGCGACCAGTTGCTCGAACTGGCGCCGCAATTCCTGAAGCTGAAGATTCCGCTGGTGCTGGACCACATGGCGCGCTTTGAACCGTCGCGGGGCGTGAAGGATCCGGCGTTCCAGAACATCCTCCGATTGCTCAAGGAAGAGGACGTGTGGGTGAAGCTCAATCCAACGCGCAATTCGGACCAGTTCCCCGATTACGCGGATGCGCGTCCCTTCCACGATGCGCTGGTCGCGGCCAATGCCGATCGGCTGGTCTGGGGCAGCGACTGGCCGCATACCAATATGGGCGACCGGCGCCCAGACGGCGGAAGACTGCTCGACCAGTTTGCTGAATGGGTTTCAGACAAGTCCATTCAAACCAAAATTCTCGCTGCCAATGCGGCGAGGCTGTATGGATTCTGAGAACGCGTTCCAATATGACAATCCGGTAAAACTGTCATTCCGAAGCCATCGGCTGAGGAATCTGCTTCTGAATCTGAAATAAAAGCAGATTCCTCGCTATGCTCGGAATGACAATTATTTTCAGGTCTGTAATTGGCACAACAATATCAAGTATTTCCGTGACAGAATCTGATATCAATTCAGTTATTTCGTTGCATAAAATAATAATTATTTTCCAGAATGGATAGCAATGCAATTTGTATCCGATAGCCGGGTCAGACTGACCGTTGCCGAGGCGCGCGCACTGGCCGAACAGACGCTGGGGCGAGCCGGTTATGACGAGGACGAGGCGCGCATCATTTCCGATCACGTGATCGACGCCGCGTTGTGCGGCTACGAGTACTCGGGCCTGCCGAAGATCCTGAATGTCACCGAGCACAGGCGCGTGCGCGAACCACGCAAGCGCATCCTGCCGGTGCGCGAAACGCCGGTGTCGGCGCTGCTCGATGGCGGCAACAACAACGGCATGGTGGCGATGTACCGCGCCACCCAGATCGCCATCCGGAAGGCAAGCGAGCACGGCTTTGCCGTGGTCGGCGTCAACAACACCTGGATGAGCGGCCGCAGCGCGCATTACGCCGAGATGGTGGCGCGCGCCGGCCTCATCTGCATCCACAGCGTCAGCACCTATCGCCATGTGGCCCCGCCGGGCGCCGCGGCCGCGGCCACCGGCACCAATCCGATTGCCTTTGGCTTTCCCACCGAGAACGAACCCTTCCTCATCGACATGGGCGCCTCGGCCTTCATGGGTACCGACCTGGCGTTTCGCGTGCGCCGCGGTGAAATGCTGCCCGAAGGGGTCGCCATCGATGCGCGGGGCAGCCCCACGCGCGACCCCACGCAGGTCAGCGCCATCCTGCCCTTTGGCGGGCACAAGGGATTTGCGCTGGCGCTGGCGATGCAGGCGCTGGGCGTGTTCGCCGGATCGGGCACGGACGTGCAGAAAGTGTATGGCTATCTGATCATGGCAATGAAACCGGACCTGCTGCTGCCCATCGAGGACTACCGGCGCGACATGAGCGCGATGCTGGCCGGCATCAAGGCGGCGCCGCGCCAGCCGGGGGTGGACGAAATTCGGTTGCCGGGGGAACGCTCGTTGCGTGAACGCGCGAAGAATCTCCAGGAAGGACTGGAGATCGATCGCCGGATTTACGATGCGCTGGTCAATGTGCCCGAGGGCAAGCTGCCCGACTACAGCTGAGTTTTCGCAGCCCCGATGATCAAATGGAGAAGAGGATGCTGATCGCCACCCTGCGCATGCTTGCGGCCATTGTTGTCGCCATCGCCGCGGCTATGCCCATTACTGCAACGGCACAGGATTACCCGAACAAGGTCATCCGCATCGTCAATCCGTTCTCCACTGGCGGACCGACCGACCCGCCGGTGCGCTGGATCGCAGAAAAACTCACCGAGCACTTTGGCCAGCCGGTCATTGTCGATTTTCGCGGCGGCGCCGCTGGCAACATCGGCACCGACTACGTGGCCAAGTCGCCGGGTGACGGCTACACGCTGCTGTTCATCACCAGTTCCTTCATCCTGTCGGCAGTCACCTCGGCGAAACTGCCCTTCGACCCGGTGCGCGATTTCGCCCCCATCAGCCCGGTGAGCTCAGGCCCTACCTTGCTGGTGGTGAATGCAAAGCTGGGCGTGCGTTCGGTGCAAGAGCTGATTGCGCTGGCACGCAAGTCTCCGGGCAAGATTACCTTCGCCTCATCCGGCCGCGGCGGACCGCTGCACCTGTACGGAGAACTGCTCAAGACGCTCACCCATGTCGACATGCTGCATGTGCCCTACAAGGGTGCCGGCCCCGGCGTCGCCGACCTGCTGGGCGGCCATGTCGATTGCATGTTCGTCGGGCTGCCGGCGGTATTGCCGCACATGAAGAGCGGCAAAGTCGTTGCCCTCGCGGTCAGCTCCCTGAAACGGGCCCAGGCCTTGCCGGACCTGCCCACACTCAACGAATCAGGCGCACCCGGATTCGACGGCAGCTCACGCTACGGCGTGCTCGCGCCCGCGAGCACCTCGCGCGACGTGGTCAACAAACTCAACGCATCACTCATCAAGGTCCTGCACACAACGGAGACGCGGCAGAAGTTCACTGATTTCGGTCTCGAGCCGGACACCAGCACACCCGCCGAGTTCGCCGCCTATATCAAGGAACAGATTGCCAAGTGGAACCGCGTGGCCAGAGCCGCCGGCGTTGAACCCGAATAGGCTTGACCGCTGCCCAGTGCCCGGTGCTCGGCGTTTTATTGCAAGCAGCCCTGGCTGCCTACTCCTCGGCTTTGATGCCCTCGTCCTGAATCACCTTCTTCCAGCGCGCCAGTTCACCCAGCATGCGTTTCCGAAATGCGTCCGGGGTGCTGGCGATGGCTTCGCTGCCCTGCGCATCCAGTTGCTTCACGACATCGGGCGCGCGCACCGCTTTCACGAATTCCGCATGCAGCCTGCTCATGATGGCCGCCGGCGTTGCAGCTGGTGCGAGGGCACCCAGCCAGCTTGGGTATTCGATATCCACTCCCTGCTCGGATGCCGTGCGCATATCCGGCAGCTGTCGGGTGCGTTGCTCACTGAGAATGGCGATTGCGCGCAATTTGCCTGATTTGATGCTCGGCAGCGCCGCAAACAGCGTTCCGCCAGACAAGTGCGTGCGCCCTGCCACCAGATCGATCTGGCCCTGCGACACGCCCTTGTAATGCACATAGGTGAGCTTTGTCCCCGTGGCGGACGCCAGCGCCGCACAGACAATATGCGTGATCCCGCCGGGACCGGATGTGCCGCAGTTGAGTTCGCCCGGTCGGGTCCTGGCATACGCAATCAGTTCAGCCAGCGAATGAATATTGGGCAGCGCCACAGGACTGACCAGCAGAACGGCCGCGCGGTTTGTCATCAGCGTGATCGGCGCAAAACTTTTGATGATGTCGTAGGACAAATCCGGATAAAAATTGGGCAGCACGGTCAGCCCCGAATTGACGATCAGGATCGTGTATCCGTCAGGCACCGCCTTCGCCACGAACGCCGCGCCGATCATGCTGCCGCCGCCCGGCCTGAAATCAAATACGAAGGGCTGTCCGGTGCTCTCCTGCAATTTCTGTGTGTACAGCCGCGCCTCGTTGTCAGTGGAACCGCCCGGCGAAAATGGAATCACCACCGACACCGGCCTGGACGGCCACGCATCAGCCGCCGATCGCTGCGCCTGCGCCTGCACTGACAACAATAGAGCCAGCATGCAGCACCACAATTTCAAGTGTTCGCGCATTCCTCTCCCCAATGGCTTTACCACTGCAGGCAAGTCGAGCCTCGCCCCCTGCCTTATGTCGACCCGATGCGACTGACTGGAATCGGCCGACCAGGCCGACTAGACCGACTTGACCGACTAGATAATGCCCGCGCCACGCAACTTGGCGATGTCGGTTTCACTGATGCCCAGGTTGCCAAGGATTTCGTTGGTGTGCTGCCCCACGCGCGGCGGCGGCGTCCTGACCCGCGCCGGCGTTTCCGAGAGCTTGTACGCGGTGGTCGGCACCGTGATGTTGACGCCCAGATCCGGATCGAAATCGAACTGGTGAAAAAAATTCCGGCCGGTGACCTGCGGATGTTTGACGATTTCCGGAATGGTGCGCACATACATGGCCGGCACGCCGGCCTCCTGCAGGATGAGCTCCCATTCTTCGGCATTTTTCGAGGCCAGCTTTTTCGTGATCACCTCATCCATTGCCTTGACGTTCTTGCGGCACAGCGCCGGCGTCGCGAAGCGCGGGTCGTTGTAGATGTCGGTCATGTCCAGCACCTTCCACAGCCGGCTGCGTCGCAGTTCGGTCCCTGCCGCGATGAGCAGCACGCCTTCCTTGCATTGGAAGGCGTTGTGCACATAGCCGCCCAGACCCGATCCATTGCCGACCAGGCCGTTCTGCAAGCCGGCGGTGACGGTGCCTGTCGTGAAGGAACTCATCAGCACCAGCGCCGTCTCCAGCATGGACACATCGATATGCTGGCCCTTGCCGGTGCGCTCACGATGGAACAAGGCCGTCAGCAGTCCGATCGTCGCCGACAGGCCGGTCGCATAATCGACCACGGGGAAACTGGTTTTCACCGGCCCGGATTCGGGCGTGCCGGTCACGCTCATCATGCCGCTGGCCGCCTGTATGGCCATGTCCATGGCCGGATCACGCTTCTTCGGGCCGGTCTGGCCGTAGCCCGTGACGGAACAGTAGATCAGACCGGGATTGATCTTGCGCAGATCCTCGTAACCCAGGCCGTAGCGTGCCATGCTGCCGGTGCGCAGATTTTCCATGAACACGTCGGCATCCTTGACCAGTTTGCGGATGATTTCCTGGCCTTCAGGCGCACTGATGTTCAGCGTCAGCGATTTCTTGTTGGCGTTCTGCGCCAGAAACCCGGTGGCCATGCCACTCTTCGGCAGCGACGCATCCCGGTCGCCCGAGTATCGATACGGATCGCCCTCGCCAGGCGCTTCGATGGTGATGACTTCTGCGCCATGCAATGCCAGTTGATACGCCGCAAATGGCGCGGCGATGACCCGGGTGACGGCAATGACCTTGATGCCTGCAAATGCGCCTGCTTCCTCCATGACTCCCCCCTTTTTTCTATATCAGACTGCACTCTATGCCATCCAGCCTCACATCGCCATCAGGCCCATGCAAGCAATTTCTTATAATGCGAGAAATGTACGACGATTAGAATTCCGCGATGAGTTCCTGTTGTTCTCGCTCGATACGTTCCGCCTCGTCCCTGAGCAATTGTGCTGCAGCAGCAATACGATCTCGTGAAAACTCACCCAGCGGCCCTCTCAGGCCAATCGCCGCCACCGGCTGAAGCTTCACGTCGAGTATGGGGAATCCAATCGAGCCGACGCCTTGAATGATGTCGCCCAGGCTGATCCCCATGCCATGCCGCTTTGAGCGTTGCAACATCCTGACGTAACCGCTGTTGCGATGCGGCGCAATGGCACGAATCGATTTGCGATTCGCCGCCAGCGTGGCGCGCTGATCCTGGCTGGACAACGACAGCAGCATGGCAATGCCAAACGAGGAGCCCGCCAGCGGCCTGCGCGCGCCGATATCGTTCAGCAATTGCACCGACGATGTGCCGACGCGGTCGATGCACACCGAATCGTCGCCGGAACGCAGGTACAGATACCCCACCCAGCCGGTCTTCCTGGCGACTCTCAACAGACTCTGGTGGCAGGCCGCCTGGAAAGCATGGTGATCGGGCAGCGCGACGGCCAATTCATAAAGCACCGGACCGGGCACATAGCGTCGGTCACCCGGTCGCTGCTGAACGAGGCGCAGTGAAGACAGACACGCCATGATGCGATGCACGGTGCTGTCATCCAGGCGACACTGGGCCGCGAGGTCAGTCAGTCGCCAGCCGATTTTGCGGCGGGTTCCCAGCACCTTGAGCAACTCGACGGCACGCACGATGCTCTGCGTGCCGCGCGGGGGATTGATTGCCATGATTTGAACTTGAGCAGCCCTGACAGATTTCTTACATTATAAGAAGTGTTGTTGGTACCGGGCGTGTTTTCAACGGGTTTGGTGCTATGTTGTGGACACGGTGCGGCCGCTTTCCGGCACTGCACCACTACACAACAAGACCCGGGCCACCCAGCGGGGCGTAATTGGCGTCGGCATCAATGCGTCGACCTTATCGAATTCAGGAGGATGATTTCCATGAGCTGGCAGGAAGAACTGGACGAACTGGAGCGACGCAAGACCCTGGCACGGGCAATGGGCGGACCTGAAAAGGTCGGTCGCCAACACGAGAGAGGCAAGCTGACCGTCAGGGAGCGCATCGACCGGCTGCTCGATGCCGGCTCCTTCCAGGAAATCGGCACGCTGACCGGGACCGGCAAATACGACAGCAGCGGCCGTCTCACGGATTTCATCCCGACCAACAATGTCATCGGCCGCGGCACCATTGATGGCCGTCCCGTGGCCATCTACGGCGACGACTTCACCGTGCGCGGCGGTGCCGCCGACGGCAGCAACAAGGAAAAACACAACCACACTGAAAAGCTCGCTAGTGCCATGCGCATCCCGCTGCTCCGGCTGGTGGAGGGCAATGGCGGCGGCGGCTCGGTGAAGAGCCTGGAGAAGGCCGGACATGCCAATCTCCCTGGCAGCTTTGCCAGCAGTTATTACACGGCGCTGAATCTGCTCTCCAGCGTGCCCGTGGTCACCATGGCGCTGGGCTCGGTGGCCGGCCGTGGCGCGGCGCGCGTGTGCGCGTCGCACTATTCGGTGATGGTGAAGGGCACTTCGCAGATGTTCGTGGGCGGTCCGGCGCTGGTGGCGCGCCTGGGCCAGACCGTCACCAAGGAAGAACTGGGCGGCACCAGCATCCATGCCCGCAACGGCACCGTGGACGACGAAGCGGCATCGGAGGAGGACGCCTTCGAGCGCGCCCGGCGCTTTCTGTCCTACCTGCCGCGCTCGGTCGACGAACTGCCCCCGCGCGTGCAGACCGGCGACGATCCGGCCCGGCGCGAGGAGAAGCTCCTCTCCATCATCCCGCGCGACAGCCGCAAGGTCTATCAGATGCGCTCCATCATCGACGCGGTGACCGATCGTGGCAGCTTCTTCGAGATCGGCAAGCTGTGGGGCCGCTCCATCATCACCGGCCTGGCCCGCCTGGACGGCTGGCCGGTGGCGGTGTTCGCCGGGGACCCGTATCACTACGCCGGGTCCTGGACGCGCGCCTCCTGCGAGAAGCTCATCCGCTTTGTCGATCTGGCGCAGACCTTCCACCTGCCGGTGGTGCATCTGGTGGACTGTCCGGGCTTCCCGATCGGCCTGGAGGCGGAGAAGGAATCGACCATACGCGTGGCCATGCGCGCCATGACGGCAATCAACCTGAGCACGGTGCCCTGGTGCAGCATCCTGATCCGCAATGTGTTCGGCGTGGCCGGCAGCGGCCACCGGCCCACCGCGGGCTACACCACGCGCTACGCCTGGCCGTCGCTGCGCTCGGGTTCGCTGCCATTTGAAGGCGGCATCGAAGTCGGTTATAAAGCCGAGATCGAGGCGGCGGCCGATCCGGCTGCCAAGCAGGCGGAGATCACCGCCCGGCTGCAGGCACTGCGATCGCCTTTTCGCACCGCCGAAGCGTTTGCGCTGGAGGA
>CANKAJ010000083.1 GCA_947479645.1 Betaproteobacteria bacterium
AATGCGGCCAGGAGCGGCATCATCGCCGCCATGTTGGCGAAAGAGGGCTACACCGCCACCAGAAGCATTCTTGAAGGGGAACTGGGTTTTGCCGCCGCGTTGTGCGGGGCGGGCAAGGTCGATGCCTCGAAGATGGTCGACAAGCTGGGGGCGCCCTTTGCGGTGGTATCGCCGGGAATCAACGTCAAGAACTATCCGTGTTTTTACTCCGCGCACAAATCCATCGATGCGATGTTGCACCTGATTGCGAAACACGGCATCACGCCGGACGACGTTGCTGCAGTGGACTGCCGGGTTCCGACCCGAATCACCAAGGTGCTTTTCTACACCGAGCCCGGGACCGAGCTTGAGGCAAAATTCAGCATGCAGTTCTTCATGGCCGCCGCACTCGTCGACCGCAAGCTGGGCCTCGCGCAGTTCACCGAAGCCAGGGTCAGTGATCCTGTCATCAGGGGGCTGATGAAGAAGGTCACGATGAGTGTGCACGAGGGGATTGCCAATCACGATGCACCTGAACCGCCCGATGTGGTGACCGTGACGCTCAATGACGGCAGCCGGATCTCGCATGCGGTGAACACGGCCAGGGGGCATGCGGATACGCCGCTGAGCGCGGAGGCGTTGCAGGGGAAATTCAGGGATTGCGCGGGGTTGGTGCGCAATGAGGGGGATGTGAATCGCTTGATCGAATTGCTTGCGAAGCTGGAGAAGCTTGAAGAGCTGGGCGGTCTGACGGGTATCCTCTGCCACTCGGCCGTATGAGTGCATGTATAATGTGCAGAATTCTGTACGTAATTCATCAATGGAGGTCGCAATGGCTTTTTCAGTCAGCGATGTCATCCCGCTCTCGCAAGCCAGAGCCAATCTCTCGGACCTGGCTGATCAGGCCAGGGCGGGAGCAGAGAAAATCATCACTAAGAATGGAGAGAGCTATGTCGCCATCATCGATGCGCAGCGCCTCGACTATTACCACCGGCTGGAGCGCGAGCGCATCCACCTGCTGCTAATCGAGGAGGCCTCGCGCGGCCTGGACGATGTTGCCGCAGGCCGGACGAAGGATGCACGTAGCGCATTGCAGGCCGCCAAGCGCCGTCGCCGCACCGCCTGACCGTCCGCGAGGCCGATGTGACTGCCAGGCAGGTCGTCAAGCTCACAGCAAACTTCGAGCGCAATCTGGAGAGCATCGAACAGTTCCTGATCGATGCACAGGCAGCGCACGCCTACGATGCATTGCTCGACGAACTGCTGGAGAAGGTTGTCCCGAATCTGGAGCGCTTTCCCGGGATGGGCGCTGACCTTCTTGCCCGGCCGGCGCGTGCCATTGAGTCGGTTACTGCCCAGGAAGCCTTACGCAAAAAAGCCGGCCCTGCGCGGATACGTCAGTACGTGATGAGTCATTATCTCGTGCTTTACGCAGTGACTGCCGACGCGGTATACCTGTTGTCGATCAGGCATCACCGTCAACTGTCGTTTGATCTGGATGCGATCTGGATCTCGGAGTCTCCTTCGGGTAAAGCTCAATAATCACCGATCTTGAAAGTGAACAACGATTCACGCATTCAATAGCGATTCCTGGTAACTGATATCGACTCTGCAGCGATGTAGTTCAATCATCAAGGGGGACGAACATGAATGTCAAAGGCAAACTGCCGCCGGGCTTGCGTTGGCTCACCGCCATTGCGTTGATTGCATGCCACCAGGCGGCTTTTTCACAAGCCTGGCCCGCCAAACCCATCCGCATGATCTGCGCTTACACCGCGGGCGGGTCCATCGACCTGACCGGCAGGCCGGTGGCGCAGGGGTTGACCGACCTGCTCGGGCAACAGGTTATCTACGAGAACCGGCCGGGCGCCAATGGCAATCTCGGCGCGGCGGCCGTGGCGAAGGCGGCGCCGGACGGCTATACCATCCTCATCGCCTCAGTCAGCCAGCTCACCATCAATCCCAGCCTCTATGCCGACATGCCGTTCAATGTGGCCAGGGATTTCGCCCCCATCTCGCTGATCGCCAGCACGCCCAATGTGCTGGTGGTGCATCCGTCCATTCCATCGAACACCCTGAAGGAGCTGCTGGCGTTCGCGCGCGCGAAGCCGGGGGCGCTCAAGTACGCCTCGGCGGGCAATGGCAGCATCAATCACCTGGCCGCCGAGCTGTTCAGGTTGCAGGAGAAGATCGATATCATCCATGTGCCCTTCAGTGGCAACGCCCCGGCGCTGAACGCCGTGCTGGGCGGCGAAGTCAACATGATGATCACCAGCATTCCGCCGGCGCTGCCGCTGATCAAGGGCAACCGCGTGAAAGCGCTGGCCGTGGCGGCGGCCAGGCGTTACCGCTCATTGCCGGAGATGCCCACCATGGCCGAGGCGGGCACGCCCGGCGTGGAGGCGAACGCCGGCATCGGCCTGATGGCGCCGGCCGGCACGCCCAGGGCCATCATCGACCGCTATTACAGCGGCACGATCAAGGTGATCAACGCCCCGGAATTGCGCGAGAAGCTGCTGGGCCAGGGCGTCGAGCTCATCGGCAACAGCCCGGATGAATTTGCCGCCGCGCTGAAGGAAGAAAGCGCGCGCTGGGAAAAGGTCGTACGTGCGGCCAATATCAAGCTGGACTGAAGTGGGATCTGGCAAAGGCAGATCCAACAGCAGATTCCTCGCTACGCTCGGAATGACACTTTCACCGGTGATTCATTTTGAATTGGTTAAATAACCCCGTTGCCTCTCAACGCTTCAATCTGCTCACTGTTGTAACCCAGTTCTTTCAATACTTCGTCGGCATGCTGCCCGACCGTGGGTGGCGGTGATGTGACGGCCGGGCCATCGTGCTCGAACTTGAACGCGGCGCCAACGACGGTCACGTCGCTGCGGGTGCTTTCCAGGTTTGGGAATGTATGCAGCAGGCCGTGACCGGCCACCTGCGGGTGGTTGAGAATTTCCGGGATCGTCCGGATGAGTGAGCAGGGCACGCCCGCATCGCTGAGAATGTCTTCCCATTCCTCGGAGGTGCGCGTCGCCAGAACTTTTGATATCTCGGCCGTCAATTCCGATCGGTGTTGCATGCGCTCCTCGGGGTCGGCAAAGCGCGGGTCGCCGAGCAGGTGGCCGATGCCGAGCGTGTTCATCAGGCGCTTCGCCTGATGATCTTCGATGGCGGTGATGGCCAGTTTGCCGTCCGCGGTTTCGTAGTACCCGGACGTGGCGCTGCGGGTGGCGGTGCGCTGCGCTTCGAGACTGGGTTCATGGCCGGTGCATTTGTAATCGACGATGATCGCGCTCATCATCGTCAACGCCGTATTGAGCATGGAGACGTCAATGTACTGGCCCTTGCCGGTCTGATGTCGCTGCAGCAGGGCCATGCCGATGGCGTAGGCCCCGACCAGGCCCGTGGTGTAATCAACGATGACCGGACCGACCTTGAGCGGCCCGGTGTCTTTGGTGCCGACCATGGTCATCATCCCCGAGGCGGCCTGGATCAGGCCGTCATAGGCGCGATGCTGCCCTTTGGGTTGATGCTGGCCGTAGCCTGTCAGCGAACAGAAGATGAGTTTCGGGTTGATCTCCAGTAGCGCGTTGTAGCCGAGGCCCAGACCATCCATGACGCCGGCCCGAAAGTTTTCCACAACGACGTCGGCGCCCTGAACCAGTTGGCGGAAGATGGCCTTGCCTTCCTCTTTCCTCAGGTCGAGGGTGATCGAGCGCTTGTTGGAATTCTGCGGAAGAAACGTGGTGGCCATGCCGATGTCGCGGAATCGGGAGTCCGTTCCCGATGCGCTCCACCGAACCGGGTCACCCTTGCCCGGCTCTTCGATCTTGATGACATCAGCGCCCATCAGCGCCAGCTGGTAGGTGCAGAAGGGGCCGGCGACCACGCGGCTCACATCGATGACGCGAATGCCATGGAGTGCTTGCATGTGACTTTCCTGAAGATTCAATCGCGTGAGTTTATGTCGGTCTTGTTATTATTGCTCTGCATGAAACGTAGATGCGCAAGTCAAGGAAACAAGGAGAGTTGTCATGATCAGGTTCCACAGTATCAACTTTGCCAACGTGGCTAAATTTTCCAGCTGGTTGCTTTTGCCCATGGTGTTGTTGTTTGCGATAACAGGCGCGCGCGCAGAGTATCCCGAGCGTCCCATCACCGGCGTTGTTCCCTTCGGAACCGGCGGGCCGTCGGATCTGATCTCCCGTCTCGTGGCCACGGCCATGGGCAAGGAACTCGGGCAGTCCATCGTCATGCTGAACAAGCCGGGTGGCGGCGGCAACGTGGGCATGGACTTCGTGGTGAAGTCCAAACCGGATGGCTACACGCTGTTGTTTTGCTCAATAGCAACGACGCAGAATCCGGCCGTCTATCGCAAGATGCCCTATGACCCGTTGAAGGACATGGTTGCGGTGGGCATGTTCGCGGAAACGGCGGCTTTGCTGGCCGTCAGTACCGCGAAGGTGCAGGCGAAGACGCTGGCCGAGTTCATTGATGTGGTACGGAAAAACCCCGGCAAGTTCAACATCGCCGGCGGCGGTGGCATACGCATGACCCAGGAAAAATTCATGCAGCATTTTGGCGTGAAAATGGAGATCGTCGGTTTTCGCAGCGCCGGTGATGCGGCGACCGCTCTGATGAGCGGCGAAGTGGAGTTCATGCCGGGCAATGCAACCACGCTTGCGCCCGGTATCAAGAGCGGCAAGGTTAGAATCCTGGCTGTCGGCGGCGACAACCGGGTGAAAGCCTTCCCGGATGTGCCAACGGCAAAGGAAGCCGGCTTTCCGGGCTATACGGATTCCACTTATATTGGGCTATATGCGGCCTCCGGTATCCCGGCGGACATCCTCAACAAGCTCAATGATGTCGTGAGACGTGCTGTTGTTACGCCCGAGGTACAGCAACGCCTGTCGAGCCTCGATTACACCGCGTTGCAATTGAATCAGCAGCAGGCAGACGCCTTTTACCGTAGTGAAGTGCTGCGCTGGAAGGAGGTTGCCAAGAAAGGCAATCTCGAGCCAATGGACGAGTAGATGATTCGGCGTTCCAGTGGCGTTGTGTGGCAGAATGCCGCGCCTTCCGCATTAATTGTTCATAGAAATCCTCAATGGCCTCAACAGTAACCGGCATTACCGAAGCAACCCAGCTCAAGATCACCCAACTCCTGGCAGCCGAACTCGGCGTCAGGCCCCAGCAGGTCAACGCCGCTGTTGCCTTGATGGATGAAGGCGCCACGGTGCCGTTCATTTCGCGGTATCGCAAGGAGGTGACGGGCAACCTGGACGATACCCAGTTGCGCGATCTGGAGGAACGCCTGCTTTATCTGCGCGAGCTGGAGGATCGTCGCAAGACCGTCATTGATTCCATCGCCGAGCAGGGCAAGCTGAGCGACGAACTGCGCAGCGCCATCGAGGCCTGCACGACCAAGCAGGCGCTGGAAGACATGTACCTGCCCTACAAGCCCAAGCGCCGTACGCGCGCGCAGATCGCGCGTGAAGCCGGCCTCGAGCCGCTGGCGGATGCCTTGTTTGCCGATCCGCGCCTGGTGCCGGAGAAGGAAGCCGAAAAATACATCAAGGTCGAGCCCGCGGCGGAAGGCAAGGAAGCCATCAATTTTCCGGATGCGAAAACCGTACTGGAGGGCGCACGCGACATCCTGGCCGAGCGTTTTGCGGAAACTGCCGAGGTGCTGGAGAAGCTGCGCACGCGTCTGCGCGACCAGGGCATCCTCAGCGCCAGTGTGGTCGCAGGCAAGGAAGGCGCCGAGGAAGAAAAGTTTCGCGACTACTACGCCTATTCGGAAGCCCTGAAGACCATTCCCTCGCACCGGGCCCTGGCGCTGTTCCGCGGGCGTCAGCTGGGCGTGCTGGCGATCAATCTCGGTCTGGGCGAGGAACAGGAAGCGCTGGTGCCGCATCCGTGCGAAGCCATCATTGCAACCCATTTCGGCATCGAGACGCAGGGTCGGCCCGCCGACAAGTGGCTTGCCGATGTGTGCCGCTGGACGTGGCGTGTGAAGGCCTGCATGCATGTTCAGGCGGACTTGATGGTGCAGTTGCGCGAAGCGGCCGAGGCTGAGGCCATCCGCATATTTGGTCGCAACCTGCATGAATTGTTGCTGGCGGCGCCGGCGGGGCCCAAGGTGGTCATGGGCATTGATCCTGGAATACGTACGGGCTGCAAGCTTGCGGTGGTCGATGCCACCGGCAAGTTGCTGGAGACCGCCACGATCTATCCACATCAGCCGCGCAACGACTGGCAGGGGTCGCTGACCAAGCTGGGTGAGATGGTGGTTCGCCACAAGGTCGAGCTGTTGTCCATCGGCAATGGGACGGCCAGTCGTGAAACGGACCGGCTTGCCACTGAGCTGATCAAGCTGCTGGCGACTCGCCAGCCCGGGCTTGCCAAGATTGTGGTGAGCGAAGCGGGGGCCTCAATCTATTCTGCATCAGCGTTTGCGGCGGCGGAGTTCCCTGAACTCGATGTCAGTTTGCGTGGCGCGGTGTCGATCGCGCGCCGGCTGCAGGATCCCCTGGCCGAACTGGTCAAGATCGATCCCAAATCCATCGGCGTGGGGCAGTACCAGCATGACGTCAATCAACGCCAGCTCGCGCGCAGCCTGGAGGCGACGGTGGAAGATTGCGTCAATGCCGTGGGTGTGGATCTCAATACCGCGTCGGTGCCGCTGCTGGCGCGCGTGTCCGGGCTGAATGCCTCGCTGGCCAAGAGCATCGTGCAGTATCGCGATTCCAACGGTGCGTTTTTCAATCGCACCGGACTGCTGAAGGTGCCACGTCTGGGCGACAAGACATTCGAGCAGGCGGCGGGATTTCTGCGCATCAACGGCGGCGAAAATCCGCTGGATCGCTCCGCCGTGCACCCCGAAGCCTACCCGGTCGTGGAGCGTATTCTGGCCCGCATCGGCAAGGGCATTGAGGCGGTGGTGGGGCATCCGGAGGCGTTGCGCGGACTCTCACCGGCGGAGTTTACCGACGAGCGATTCGGCACGCCGACGGTGCGTGACATCCTGTCAGAGCTCGAGAAACCGGGGCGCGATCCGCGTCCGGAATTCAAGACAGCGATCTTCCAGGAAGGCGTCGAGAGTCTGGGTGACCTGCGGCCGGACATGATTCTGGAAGGTGTGGTGACCAACGTCGCGGCGTTCGGGGCTTTCGTGGATATCGGCGTGCATCAGGACGGACTGGTGCACGTGTCGGTGCTGGCCGATCGTTTCGTCAAGGATCCGCATGATGTGGTCAAGGCGGGCCAGGTGGTCAAGGTGAAGGTGCTTGAAGTCGATCTGAAGCGCCAGCGCATTGCATTGAGCATGCGCCTGAATGAAGTGGCTGGTTCGAGGCCGCCATCAGGGCGCGCATCCGGGCCTGCCCCGGTGCAGGCACCCGCCCGGAAAATGCGTGATCAGGCGCCTGCTGCAGTGGACAGGCCCAGTCCGGGGCAGAGCGCCATGGCCATTGCGTTTGCCAAGCTCAGGAAATAACAACCGGTTTCAAAAAGAAGCTTGAGGGTTTGATCAGAGGTCCTGCTTTAGGTGCGGATAGCATCATCATCCGCGCATAAAACAGGACCCACACGGGCGGAATCTTCGTCAGTGCAGGTCATTTGCGGAGGGCCTCACGCGCTTCGCTTGTGGCCTCGGATTTCGGGTACGGATACACATCATCCTCACCCGAAATCCGAGGTCTGGAAATGAATTCGCATGCCTGTATGCCTGTTGATGACGGTTTTCTCAATGCCACGGCATTGGCGGTGGCGGGGTGCCGCGTTTGAATGGGGATTCGGCATCCGTGTCGCGCCAGAATTCGCGTGTCTTGAAGCGCCAGCCGGCAGGGGTCTTCACCAGCGTGTCCACATAGAATCCGGATTTTCCTTCCAGGTTGCGGTCGTCCGAATCTTCTCTTGCGGCGCCAAGAATGACGGCATAGGCGCGTCCGGCGGCGCCTTCGGGCGTCGGGGTGATGACGATGTTCATCATCAGATGACGCAGTCCCTGATTGCCAAGCAGGGTTGTCCGCGCTGCGATGGTCTGCACGGAGTCGAGCTTGTGATCGGACAACGCAGCCTTGAAGGTTCCGTCCGGCGTGAATACGGCCGCGCGTCCCGGCCCGTCGCCCAGGTCCAGCGCAAAGGAGTATTTGGCGTAGAGCTGATGAATCTCGATGTAATCAGCCGGTGTAAGCTCGGTGACGCTCTGCTTTTCCATGGTGTCTCCCTGGGTTGTCGTGATGCTGAGTCCGCTTTTTATTGTAGTCATTATTGATATATTTGGCACAATACATGAATACCCCGGTAACGATTGATATCAGTTTTTCGTGGTTGGTGGGATTGACGCGGTGATGGCTGACCCGGGGATTTATCCGTGCCGGGAACTATAATCGCGCATTGAGTATTCAGTTTTCCGCTGTGTCGCCACTGCGAATTTCAAAGGAGTGTCACCATGCGTGCCAATTTTGTTGTCCGGGTTTGCACGAGTATTGCCGTCACGTTGCTCCTGCCCTTTTCGCTGCCGGCAGGCGCAGCCGATGCGTTGTCACCGAGACCGGTCACCATCGTTATTCCGCTCGCCCCCGGCGGCCCCAATGACGTTGAGACTCGCCTTTACACGGCGCGCCTCAACGGCGTGCTCCCGCAGCAGTTTCTGATCGATTACAAGCCGGGGGCGAGTGGCACGATCTCGGCCGCATTCATCGCGCGTTCGGCGCCTGACGGTCATACGCTGCAATTGACGGGGGGAAGCTTCGGCGCCTTTCCTGCGCTGTACAAGGATTTGTCGTTCGACACCATCAGGGATTTCACGCACATTTCGTTGATGAGCCTCAAGCACTTCGTGTTCGTAGTGCACCCCTCGCTGCCGGCCAGGACCTTTCCCGAGTACGTCGCCTATACCAGGGCCAATCCGGAAAAGGTGAACATTTCCACCACGGGTTCGGGCGGCTCCACGCATCTGGGCGGAGTCTGGTTGCACAACATGATCAATACCAGAGCCACGTTTGTGCACTACAAGGGTGCGGGGCCCGCCGTCATCGATCTGGTGGCTGGTCGTGTGCAGGTCACACCGCTCGCCTTGCAGACCGCCATTCCGCTGATCAAGTCGGGCAAACTGCGCGCCTTGGCCATGATGGGCTCGCGACGCATGGATACGCTGGCGGGTGTTCCCTATATCGGTGAGTTCGTGCCCGGCTACTCGTTTGAGAGCTATATCGGCATCTCAGGGCCGGCCGGCATTTCTGAGGGTGTGGTTAAACAGTTGAACGACGCCTTCGCGAAGGTCGTGCGCATGCCGGAGGTGGTGAAGGCGCTGGATGCCCAGGGCAGCACGCCTGTTGGCGGCACGCCGGCTGAATTCAGGCAACTCATTCAGGCGGAGTCGGACCGGTGGCGCAAGGTGGTGAGGGAGAACGGTATTACGTTGGAGGAGTGAGGGGGATGTTTTGGTGATCATCTCTCGATTGCTGAGATATCATCAATAAAAACTCGTTTCAATATGAATACCTGGTGAGTGTGTCATTCCGAGCGCAGCGAGGAATCTGCTGTAAATTCAGACCATAAAGCAGATTCCTCACCCTACGCCCCGAAGGAAGTCCCCTCGGGGGATGGGTTCGGAATGACAAGTCTTTTTGAAGCCGGTTCTGAACGAAAACATTTATTGGAAATCATCATGCAATTCAGAAAATTCCACTTCACACTCACCACGCTGCTTTGCGCCGGCGTGCTTGCAACCCCGGCAATGGCCCAGGAGAAGCGCCAGATTGCGCCGGGCTTTCCGAGCAAGCCGATACGCGTGCTGGTGTCGGTGCTGCCTGGCGGTGGCATGGACATCATCACGCGCGCGATTGCGGCGAAAATGTCCGAGCGCCTGCCCGTGGCCATGGTGGTCGAGAATGTTGCCGGCGCCAGCGGTGTCATTGCCGTGAATACGGTGATTACCGCGCCACCGGATGGCCACACGCTGCTCAGCACCAGCGGGTCGCTGCACCTCAACGTCGCGTTCAAGAAGATTCAGTACGATGTGCGCACGGCGCTGCAGGCGGTTGCGCAGATGAGCTATCAACCCTACATCCTTATCGTCAATGCCGGCGCGCCCTACCATACGATGCAGGAGTTCATCGCCTATGCGAAGAAGAATCCGGGCAAGCTCAATTACGGCTCCTCCGGCGTGGGCACGCCGATCCACATGGGCACCGAACTGATCGAGTACGGCGCGGGCGTTGACATGACCCATATCGCCTACAAGGGCAACGCTGCGGCGCAGGTGGATATCGTCGCCGGCCGCCTCGACTTCACGCTGACCTCGGTCTCCGGTTTGCAGATCGTGCGTTCGGGCAAGGCGCGGGCGCTGGGTATCACGTCTCTGCATCGGCATCCGGATTTTCCGGATATTCCCACCATCGCCGAAACCGTCATTCCCGGTTATGAGGTGATCAATGCCTATACGCTGTACGCGCCGGCGAAGACGCCGGCCGCCATCGTCAATGCGCTGAACCGCGAAGTGGCGCAGGCGCTGGCCGACGAAGAGCTCAAAAAGAAAATGATCGCGGATGCCTCCTCCCCGGCAGCGGCGCGCTCGCCGCAGGAGTGGCAGAAGGTGCTGGCCTCGGAGATCGATCGCTGGGAGTCGGTGATCAAGAAGGCGAATATCAAGCTGGAGGAGTAAGCCGCGGGGCAGGCCGCATTTCAGGAGCTACGTTTCAGGAGCCGTATTTCTGGAGGAGCAAGCCATGTCAATCACCCCCATCCGGGCGTTGCAGCGACTCGAAGCAATCCGCCTTGATTTTGGCGCAGGACGCGCCGCGGACAAACTGGCACTGCTGCGTGTCCTGGAACGAAAGCGGTTGCGTTCCTCCGGGGCTGTTCTGCGTCTGCACGAGCAACTGTGTTTCATGCGCGCCTATCCGGATGATCGCGCAGTGCTTGCGCGGGTAAAGGGGATGCTTGACGCCTTTGCGCATCGACCCGATTTGCGCCAGCATCGAGTGGCGCTTGCCGACAGCGGCATTGCCGGTACCCGCATCCATTATTGTTTTTACTGGCCGACGGTGCGCTGGCTCGCAGAGCGGTGGCCGGAGCAACTGCGTATCGACTGGGATGCCGTCAACGAACCGGACCAGCTCAACGCCGTCTTGCCATTGCTGGTCACTCCAATCGAAGCCGCATGGTTGCGCGAGCGCGGGCCATCCCCGCGCGTGGCGCTGACGCGCTTGAATGGCCGCAGGCACGGCGATGGAACATTCCTGGTCCGGCGTATTGAGGCACTGCCCGGCAACGACTTCACACGCGAGGCATTGGCCGATGGTCTGGATACGCCGCTGGTTGTCGATCCGGGGGCGGACACGCCATCGCGAACCCTGGCACAGCACGCGGGCTCCCCGGTTGTGCTGGTGACTGCGCCGTTGCGACGCGCCCGGCCGGACCTGCGCGCCGAACTGCGGCGACCGCCGCAATCAATTCGCGCGGCCGCGGCAGGCGAAGCGGGGCAGCTCATTGATCTTGCGCACGGGGCGCTGGTTACGCGCCTGCGCGACATCGATGGCATCGCCTACGCCAATTCGCGCGATGTCTGGGTCGTGGACGATGGCGATGGGCTGCAGTGGGCGTTCATCGGTGTCGTGCCGGAACGCCGTCAGTTGCTGCGCGCCAGTTATGGCTTTGTCACCCTGCGCAGCGGCGTTCCCATCGGTTACGGACAGATGGACACGCTGTTTCGTTGCGCCGATGTGTCATTCAATTCCTTCGACACTTTTCGAGGTGCCGAGACGGCGTGGATTTTCGTGCGCCTGCTGGCCGCCACCCGCGCGCTGCTGGGCGCGTGCGCCTTCACGCTGGATGGCTACCAGCTCGGGCACCACAACGACGAAGCCATCGCATCAGGGGCTTGGTGGTTTTACTGCAAGCTCGGTTTTCGGCCGCGTAGCGCGGTCATCCGCCAGCTGGCCGATGCCGAGATGGCGCGGATGCAGTCGAGCCCGGGGCGTCGCTCCAGCATCGCAACGTTGCGACGGCTGTCGGCGGATTCGATGGTCTTCGCCACTGAAGGCGTGCGGGCGCCGCATTGGCCGCGTCTGGCCGATCCCGGGGCGATGGTGGCCGAGCGCATGGCAGCGCGGGGCGGAGCGGATCGCGAAGCGGTGATCAAGGAATGCTCGCGAAACGCCATGCGCCTGCTTGGGTTGAAAACGCTGGATGGACTGGCGGGTGATCGGGCGGATGTGCGGCGCTCCTGGGAGCGCTGGGCACCTCTGGTTGAGTTGCTCCCGGTATCGGGCTGGAGTTTGCCGGAGCGCCGCGCGCTGGCTGCCGTCATTGCCGCCAAGGGCGGCGACTCGGAACGGGAGTATTTGCGGCAGTTTGATGCGCATCCGCTGCTGGCCGTGGCGCTACGCGCACTGATGCGCGCCTCATCGGTCCGTGTGATGTTCGTCGCCCGCGGGCGACGGCATTCCCTACACGGGCAGTGAAGGGTGGCTCGCCGGTATGGTGGAACGCGTCTCATGCAGCGCCACCAGCTTGTCGATGTTGGGGCGTCCTCGCCATTCCAGGAGCTGGCGGAAGTCCAGCCACTGCACGGTGATGACCAGATTCAGATCGAGCACGGAGAACCAACCCGGCACAAAACCTTCCGGTGTGGCGCGCTTGTCCAGCCAGTCGAGGATGCTCTGCACGCGCCTGTGCTCGCGCTCCAGGTACGCCGGTTCCTTGTCCACGCCGCTATGCTTGCCGAAGCGCAGCATGGTCAGACCGCAATTGAGCATGGTCTCGATCGCTACCAGGGTCTCCGAGTCCTCCCAGCGATTTTCCGGGCGCACCAGTGATTTCACCAGCGGCGGCGTGGGGGCGTTTCTGGGGGCATCCGGGTACTGCGTGAGCAGATAGTCCAGGATGACATTGGACTCGAACAGTACCCGCCCGTTGTCATCCAGTGCCGGCACGCGACCGCAGGGATTGATATTGTTGCCGTAGTCGTTCTGCAGGCGGTCGAAGGGCATTTGCTGGTTCTTGTACTCCAGCCCTTTCTCGGCGAGCATCACGCGCACCTTGCGGGTGTAGGGCGAAAGGGGGCTCATGTATAGCGTGCGCATCGATCAGGGCTCCTTGGCATTGTTATGAATGTTATGTTTTCCAGGCAATCTATTCCAAGCACCCCGGCAAGGCAAGCGCCGACTTGCCTTCGCATTACCGGGACCGAGAACTGATATCATGTTTTTGCTCATGGTGAAGCGATGAATCAATCGTTCTTGTCCGGTCGCCCGATGCGACGACCAATCAATCAAGTCCCCAAGGAAAATATCATGCACATGTTTTCTCCCAGGAGTGCCCTGCTGAGGGTGTTCCCGTCTGTCCTGGCATTGGTGGCGCTGGTGTCGGTTGCATTGCCTGCATGGCACGCAGCGGCCGCGGAGCCGGTCATGCCACGGAACATGAAAATCGTCGTTCCGTTTGCACCGGGCGCGAGTACCGACCTGCTGGGACGGGCGGTGGCGTCGGCACTGGCCGCGAAGTTCGGCAATACCGTGATTGTCGAGAACCGGCCTGGTGCCGGCAGTGTCGTGGGCACCAGTGCTGTGGCCAAGGCGACTCCGGATGGCTCCAATTTCCTGCTGGCGACCAATGCCTTCGCGATCACCGCGGCCCTCCAGCCCGAACTGCCGTATGACTCGGTGAATGATTTTGCGCCGGTTGCCATCGTGATGACGGGGCCGTTCATCCTGGCGGTGTCGGCAACGTCGCCTTACAAATCCGCAGCCGAGTTGATTGCGGCGGCGCGGGCTAAACCGGGTGCATTGAATTATGGATCGCCTGGCATCGGATCTTCCGCGCACATGAATGGTGAATTGTTCAATACCTCTGCCGGAACGCAGATTGTGCACGTGGCCTACAAGGGCGTCGCGCCCGCACTCACCGATCTTCTGGCAGGGCGCATCCAGTTCATCATCACGTCAAACAGTTCACTGTCAGGCCTGTTGCAGGGGGGCAGAATCCGGCCGCTGGCAGTGACATCGCTGGGAGCCAACGCCGCCTGGCCGGACCTCCCGCCGCTGTCGGCCACATTGCCTGGATATCGTTTCGATGGCTGGTTCGGGATCATTACCACGGGGGGCACGCCGCCGGCCACGGTTGAATTCCTGAATCGTGAAATCAGGGCCGTGTGTTCTTCTGAACAGTTCCTGAAATTCATTCAGCAGGAGCGCTCGCAACCGTCGCAGATGAACGCAGTCACATTCACCGCAATGGTGAAGGATGAAATCGCGCAGTGGAAGCGCATTGCCACTGAGCGCAATATCAAGGCGGAGTAACGCGCAGGCGCCGGCTGATCGTGCTTGCCGGGCAGGCGTTCGATTTCAAGGTGGAGTAATACGATAATGATGGCCGCGGAAAATACCGACAGTGCCGACAATGCCGGCGTGGCCCAGTCGCTGGCCCGGATCACTGCCAATATCGGTCAGGTCATGTCGGGGCAATCGGATTCCATCCGGAAATTGCTGGCGGCTTTTCTCGCCGGCGGGCATGTGCTGCTCGAGGACAATCCGGGCACCGGAAAAACGACGCTGGCCAAGGCGCTGGCGCGCTCGATCGGCGCTGAATTCCGGCGCGTGCAGTTCACCCCCGATCTGCTGCCGGCGGACATCGTTGGCGTGTCGGTGTTCAATCCGCGCGACCAGAGCTTCGTATTTCATCCCGGACCGGTATTCACCAAGATTCTGCTGGCCGACGAGATCAATCGAGCCAGTCCGCGCACCCAATCGGCGTTGCTCGAAGCGATGGCTGAAGGCCAGGTGAGCGTCGAGGGAAAGACGCATGCGCTGGGTGATCTGTTCTTTGTCATTGCCACCCAGAATCCGGTTGAATTCCGTGGCACCTATCCGCTGCCCGAGGCGCAAATGGACCGCTTCGCCATGCGCCTGTCGCTGGGCTATGTGTCGCTCGAGGCGGAAGTGGCGATACTCTCGGCGCAGGAGGCACGGCATCCGCTGGAAGGGATAGGCGCCTGCGCGAGTCTGGATGATGTGATTGCGTTGAAGGCCGCGGTGCGCGCGGTGCGGGTCAGCGCCGAGCTCAAGCGTTATGCCGTGGAGCTGGTGCGGGCGACCCGCGTGGCGCCGCAGGTGCAGTTGGGGGCGGGGCCGCGTGCTTCACTGGCGCTGGTGAGCGTAGCGCAGGCACTGGCGTTGACCGATGGCGATGCCTTTGTGCGTCCGGAGCATGTGCGCGAGATCGCGGTGCCGGTGCTGGCGCACCGCCTGGTCCTCCTGCCCGAAGCGAAGTTCAGCGGCATTACATCAGCGGCATTGGTGGAGGATATTTTGAAGTCAGTACCGGTTCCGGCCTGAGCTCGGGAAGGCATACGGAGCCCGCCATGTGGCGTCTGTCCTGGCTGATGTTTCGTTCCCTGTCCGGCGCCTGGATTCGGATGAACCGGCGCTTTACCACCGCTGGTCTGATTGCGATCAGCGCGATGGTGATTGCCGCTGCGCTCGGTGTTGATACCACCCAGACGCTCGCCTACCAGATTTTCACCTTTGTTGCGGCGCTGCTCGCGGTATCGCTCGTTGCTGCCGTGATGATGCGGCCACGCTTTGCCGTGGAACGCGCGCTGCCAAAGACCATCACCGCCGGACAGTCCTTTGACTATCGGGTGCGGGTGAAGAATCTCGGTGGCAAAGCGATGGATGGCTTGACGCTGCTGGAAATCACCACTGATCCGCGCCCTTCGTTTGCGCAGTTTCGCACGCGTCTCAGGGTTCCGAATTATGGCGGCTGGTGGCGACTGATGAATGCCAACGAGATGGCGCATATCGATCAGGGTGCCGCAGGCATGCTCGACGCAAACGGCGAAACCGAGGTGCGCATGCGTGGCCTTGCCTGGCGCCGCGGCGTATTGCGACTGCAGGCGGTGACGGTGGCACGCGCCGATCCGTTTGGCCTGGTGCGCGCGTTGGTTACGCTCCCGTCACCGGCGACACTGGTGGTGCTGCCTCGCCGTTACCAGGTCGCACCATTGGCGCTGGGCGGCCATCGGCTCTACCAGCATGGCGGGGTGACGCTGGCCACTTCGGTGGGAGACTCCGAGGAATTCATCGGACTGCGCGACTATCGTCCCGGTGATCCGCTGCAGCGCATCCACTGGAAAAGTTTTGCGCGTGCCGGCAAGCCGGTGGTGCGCGAGTACCAGGATGAATTCTTCGAGCGTCACGCACTGGTGCTGGATACGTTTGCCGGAGCGCAAGCCAAACTGAGCAGGCAATCGCGCGCCGATGAACTGGCGTTTGAAGAAGCAGTCTCGGTCGCCGCATCCTTTGCCTGCACCATCGATACCCAGGAGTGCCTGCTCGATCTGCTGTTTGTCGGGGCCGAGAGCTACTGCTTCACGGCAGGGCGCGGCCAGCTCACCACGGCCAATCTCGTGGAAGTGCTGGCGGGCGTGCAAAAGTGCACCGACAAATCCTTCGATCACCTGGCGAATGCCGTGATCAGCAGGGGCTCGGCACTATCGGGGTGTTTGCTGATATTGATTGAGTGGGACGAGGCGCGCGAGGACTTTGTCATGAAGCTGCGCTCGCGCGGCGTGCTGCTGATGGTGCTGCTGGTCAGCGCAAAGGAGCATGCGTCTCTGCCAGCGTGGCTGCGAGTGCTGCATCCGGGGAAGATTCAGGAAGGGCTGGTGGGACTTTGATCGCCAGGCTTCTCAAACGAATGATCCGCACGTGAACACGCCGCCATTTCTGCTCGCCGCTGCGGCGCTGTTCTGGGCCACGCAGACCGGCCAGTGGCTGGTTGCTGCTGTCGTAGCGGTGTTGATGGAAGGGCCACGCTACCGAACCTGGCGCTGGTCGCTGGAAGAATCAGATTTCATGCGTATCGCCGATTTTTGTACCGTGCTGCTGGTTGGGCTCGCGCTGTATTTCTATTTCACTTTTGGTAACCCGCGTGCGATCACGCTGTTGTTCCAGTGGCTGCCGGTGGCGCTGGCCCCAATTGCGCTGGCGGTGGCATGGAGCACATCGCGAGAAATCGGCCTCGCAGTCCTGTTCTGGAGCTTGCGGCGAGCCCCCATGCGCAGGCGCTATGCCTTCAATCCCGGGGTTACGCTGTTCGTGCTCTGGTTGCTCGGTGCGAGCGCGGCGAATCATCCGGGATGGAGTTTCGAGATCGGCCTGGTGCTGCTGACCGGCTGGGCATTGTGGGTGTCGCGACCGCGCAGCCATCCGCGAGCTGTGTGGATACTGAGCCTGCTGATGGTGGCGAGTCTGGGTTACGCCGGCCATATCGGGCTGCATGGCCTGCAGCAGTGGCTGGAAGGTGCGGCACCGGAATGGATTGCCGGCGGTGGCTCGCGTACCAATCCGTATCGCAGCAATACCGACATCGGCAGCATGGGTGACATCAAGCTGACCGAGGGCATCGTGATGCGGATCACCGCGGATCCGGGCTGGCGCGTGCCCATCCTGCTGCACCGCGCCAGCTATGACGACTATCGCAGTGGCACCTGGGTGGCGAAAAGTCCGCGCTTCGAATCCATTTCGCCATTCGAAGTGGCCACCCGGTGGAAATTGAGCAATGCCGCCATCGATCCGGGCAGGCCGGGTTCGCAGCTCAGCGTGAACGACTATTCCGCCGGGGGCAATCCTGTGCTGTCCCTGCCGATCGGCGTGGCGCGCATCGACTCGCTGGCGGCAAGCGATGTGCAAGCCAATTCGCTGGGTGCCGTGCAGGCCGAGCACAAGCCAGGCTATTTCAGCTACTCAGTGCTGCTCGGTGCGGATGGGGCGGCATCGGCAGTGACAGACCTGGCTTATTCGGTGCCGGGCGCCACCGATCTGAAGGTGCCGGCGGGTGAAGCCGCAGCAATCACCAGCATTGCAGACGAGCTTCAGCTGGCGGGCCTGCAGCCTGCCGAGGCGCTTGCCGTCATCCGGAAATTTTTCGCCGAACGATTTCAATATTCGCTGTGGCAGGGCAAACCGGCCGGTGGCGCCACACCACTGGCTGAATTCCTGCTGACCACCCGCGCGGGACATTGCGAATATTTTGCCAGCGCGACCACGTTGCTGCTGCGCGCGGCTGGTGTGCCGGCTCGCTATGCCACCGGATTTTCAGTGCAGGAGCTGGCGTCGCCGGGTGACGGTTACGTGGTGCGCGAACGGCATGCGCATGCCTGGGTGCGTGCCTGGGTCGATGGCGCATGGCGCGACGTGGATACCACGCCACCGGACTGGTTCGCCGCGGAGTCCGCGCGCACGCCATTCTGGTCGAAGCTGACGGATGTCTGGTCCTGGTTGCGCTTCTGGATTGCGCAGCACTCTGCGGATACCGGGACACTGCTTGGCTGGCTGGCTATCCCGATGGGGCTCTGGATTGCCTGGCGTATCCAGAGCGCGCGCCGCTCGCTGGTCCAGATGCCATCGGACAAGGCGGTGAATTCCGTGGCGCACATCGGAAGTGATTCGGAGTTCTATCGGGTAGCGCAGCGCCTGCTGGAACTGGGCTATGCGCGGCACGATGCGGAGTCACTGCAGGAGTGGCTGCAGCGGATTGCAGTGTTGCCGGGAGCGCCGGGACTGGATCAGGCAGAACTGGAGGCGATGGTGCGCCTGCATTACCGGTATCGTTTCGATCCGCTGGGATTGCCGGAGCCGGATCGCCTGCGCCTGCAGGAGCGCTCGCGGGACTGGCTGGCGAGGCATCCTGTCGTTGTCCGGAACCAGAAGGCAGTCTAGCAATTTTTTAAATCTGAAAAATGTCATTCAGAGGAGCGTAGCGACGAAGAATCTGCTTTCCAAAGTGATGGATTCAGAAGCAGCAGATCCTTCGCTACGCTCAGGATGACAAGAATTGAGCGAATTGCGGATAAATTCAACTAACAGCTAATTCCCGAACGACGATCCCCCGGGCACCACGCCATCCATGACGATGACGCGGTCCTTCACCAGTTGATCCAGTTGATCTCCCATGCCGATGTCCTCCAGGATGCTCAGCGCATCGCGGCCGGGTTTGGAGGCCGGAGTGCCTGGCCGCACCGGCGTCTGTGACAGATTCACCACCGTGCCTATCGTCGTTACCGGCCCCATGCCCTCATGCTCGCGCGTGATGCACAGGCCCTGCGCGCGAACGATCGGGTCCTGCGGCAGCAGGGGCAGGCTCATGATGAGTTCGTGCGCGGCAATCCCTTGCGCCTTCAACTGCGCAAGGCAATCAGCCATGCTGCAGTCGGCGAACTTGCGCTCGAGCAGCGCTTCCAGTTCGGCATTCGAAGACGAGGCCTTGTCTTTGAGTTCGGGGATGCGTGCAAGGAATTCCTCGCGACGGGCGGCCAGATAGAACCAGCCATCGCGTGCCTGATAGGCGCGCGACCAGGGTGCCGGGCCCAACACATCCTGTCCGCTGGGTTCATCCCATGCCTTGCCCTCGTAGTCCTGCAACAGGCCCGCTTGCAGCATGGTGGAGGTGTAGATGAGCGCACCGCGCACAAGCTGGCCCTTGCCGGTACGTCGCCGCTCAAGCAGCGCCAGCGCCACGCCATAGCAGGTGGCCAGGCCCGTGGCATAGTCGCCAGCGATGAAGGTGTTGCCCACGGGCTTGTCCTTGCCGTAACGCAACTGCATGCCGGTAATGGCCTGAGCGAGGGGTTCGCGGCCGGGACGATCGGTATAGGTGCCACCCTGGCCGTAGGCATTGACCGAGGAGTAGATGACTCCGGGATTGCGCGCCCGGATGGCTTCGTAGCCCAGGCCCATCTTTTCAGCCACGCCGGCGCGAAAGTTCTCCAGCACCACGTCGGCATCGGCAACCAGCTTCCAGAATATCGCCTGGCCTTTGGGATGTTTCAGATCGAGCAATATGCTGCGCTTGCCACGGTTGATGTCGTTATGCCAGGCGACCGGATTGCGATGCGGTCCATCCACCTTGATGACATTGGCGCCGAATTCGGCCAGCGTGCGGCCGCAACTGGGGCTGGCGAGCACGATGCCCATATCCACGACCTTGATGCCTTCCAGCGCCGACAGGATGGGATGCACTTCACGCTTCCTTGGCGCGGCCATGACTTTCACTTCGTTGCGGATGGTCTCGCCATGCTGGTCGGGGAATGGGCTGGGTGAGACCACTGCGCCGGGCGTCTCCGACAGGCGCGGGTTGATGCCCGGACCGAAGAAGCGGCCCAGCACGGGATCGTTGAATTCGCAGACAGCCAGGGTATCCCGCGCCAGCGGGTGGCGCGTCCAGTCACGGGCACTGTTGGCGACGACGCCTTCGATACCGTGGCGGGCAAAGCAGTCGGACCATTCTTCCGCGGGGCGTGTGGCGAACACGGCGTTGGCACGCCGATCACGCTCGGCTTCGTCGAGCCCGGCATCGGCATACCAGGGCATATCGATCTCCTGCTGCAGGGCGTTTTGTTTGGCGATGCTCTTGGGAAAGTACATCAGCCAGCGCTTGTCACTGCACATCGCATAGCGCCCGGATGCGTGGGGTTCGGGTTCGGGCGCATCGCCCACGCGCATCAGCTTGCCGCTGAAGGCGGTGAGCACGACATTGAACAGCGGTATCTCGATGAACTGTCCGGTGCCGGACTGCTCGCGGGCATTGAGCGCCACGGCAATGGACACGGCAGCCCAGTGTGCCCCGTACATCGAGCAGAATGGAACGGCGTTGTAGACCGGGTGTTTGAGGCCCGAAATCGGTGTCGGTCCGTAGATGCCGGCGGCGGCCGCGACGACGCCTTCCCAGGCCTTCAATGCGTGCCGCGGATCGCTGGCGGCAAAGCCCTTGATGGAACAATAGACGAGGCCGGGATTGCGCTGCTTCATCGACTCCCAGTCAAGGCCCCATTTCGCCATCATGCCCGGGCGGAAGTTTTCGATCACGACATCGGCGCGCTCGACCAGTTGCCGTGCAACGGCGATGTCCGCGTCCTGGTTCAGGTCAAGCGTGATGCTGCGCTTGTTGCGGTTCCAGGTGGCATTGCCAGGCACATCGTAGACAGGGCCGCCGGGGCGCTCGACCCGGATGACATCGGCGCCGAAATCGCCGAGAAACATTCCCGCCATGGGGCCGGCCATGTACTGGCCGAAATCGATTACTCTGATATTTTCAAGCGCACCGCTCATTCATTTATCCTCGGAACAGGTTTCAAAAGGAATTGTCATTCCGAACCCAAAGGGTGAGGAATCCGCCCCGAAGGAAGTCCCCTTGCGGGATGCTTCCCGGTTTGATCTAACAGCAGATTCCTCGCTGCGCTCGGAATGACAAATCCACCTGGTGTTCATATTGAAACGAGTTGTTAATGCCTACTGTCTAATTTTCTGGCAGCGCCGCCAGGAAAGCTGAAAATTACCGGGTTGGCGGCGGGAGACATGACTGTTTCCCATGGTCGTCCCGGCTAGTCCACGGTGGCGCCGGTTTCCTTGATGACCCGCGTCCATTTGGCGATTTCATTTTGCAGGAAGGTCCTGAACTGCTCGGGGCTGCTGCCGCCGGGAAGGCTGCTTTCGCGGGCGATCCGTTCCAGCACATCGGCGTCCTTGAGCATGCGCAGCATATCGGCATTGATCTTGGCAATGATGGGTGCGGGCGTCGCACCCGGCGCCTGGAATCCATACCAGTTCACCACCTCGTAGCCCGGGAAGGTTTCGGATACGGCCGGAATGTCGGGGGCCAGCGGAATGCGCTGCAGGCTGGTGACGGCCAGCGCCTTCAGTTTGCCCGCCTTGACCAGGGGCAGCGCCGCACCCGCAGCGGTGATCATCAGGTTGACCTGCCCGCCTGCGACATCGGTCATGGCTGGCGCAGCGCCCTTGTAGGGCACGTGCAGCATGGGCGCGCCCTGCAGCTTGATCAGTTCCAGTCCCATCTGGTTGATGCTGCCGTTGCCGGCCGAGCCGAAGGTGACCTTGCCCTCCTGCGCCTTGGCATAGGCCACCAGTTCCTTGATGTTCTTCGGCGGGAACGACGGCGTGGCGACGATCATCATCGGCGCAAAGGCAAACAGCGTGATCGGGGTAAAGTCCTTTGTGGGGTTGTAAGGCAGCGGGCGCACGCCGGTGGCGTTCACGGTGAAGGACGGCGTGGACAATAGCAGCGTGTGGCCGTCGGGTGCCGCTTTGCCGACAATCTCGGTGCCGATTGCGGTGCCGCCGCCACCGCGATTGTCCACGATGACTTGCTGACCCCAGGCCTCGGTAAGCTTTTGCGCCACGATGCGGCCGATGATGTCCGACGAGCCGCCCGGCACGAAGGGGATGACCATGCGCACGTTGCGCGACGGAAAGCTGGAGGCCGGGTCGGCGGCGGATGCGCTCATGCAAGTCGCGGCTGACAGACATAGTGCGAGCTTCGTCAATAGCTTGGTCATCTTGCCTCCATGCGAACTATTTATCGGTGAGTTGCACCAGCACACCGTGACTCGATTTCGGGTGCACGAATACCTGCCGGCCACCTTCGCCGATCAGACTGACGCCGCGGGATTTCATCTCGGCGGCGGCCTGGGCGACGTCGTCCACCTTGAATACGATTGAATGTATGCCCTCGCCACGGCTTTCGAGCGCCTTGCCGACCGCCGATTCCGGATTGATCGGACAGGCGACTTCAATATAAGAACCATCCGGAAGCGTGAAGTAGGCCTGCTTGATTCCGAGCGCGGCGTTCTCTGCAGTACGTTCAAGGGTCAATCCCATGGCCTGGTATGAGGCAATGCCTTTGTCCAGGTCCTTGACTCGGACGACGATGTGATGGACTCGCTTCAGTGTCATGATGGCTCCCCGCCTTTGGTGTAAAGAATGAAATCTGATGTGCGTGCTGCAGCGTGCTGCTGCCATTTTACAGGCAACCCTGAGCTCCTCGCCGTGCTGTCAGGCCGAACCGCCCCCCGGCTATTCAAGTCGCAGGTTGTTCTGCTTGATGACTTCTTCCCACTTCTTCAGGTCATTGCGACGAAATTCTGCGTACTCCTGCACTGTCGTGGCGATGGCGACAACACCCAGGACTTTCATTTTTTCCTGATATTCGTTCGAGGACACGATCGCCACGATCTCCTTGCTCAGGCGCGACGTGATTGCCCTGGGTGTTCCCTTCGGAGCGACAAAGCCGAACCAGCTGCCCGTCGCGATGTTGACGCCCTGTTCCTTGAACGTGGGCAGGCTAGCCGCAAGCGGCATGCGCTCTTCGGTCGTCAAGCCCAGTATCTTGAGTCTGCCGTCTCGTTGCAGTGGCAAGGCCTGGGACACGCCATCGAAAAACAGATCCAGGCGCCCGCCCATCAGATCCTGATGCACCTCGGTGGTTCCTTTGTAAGGCACCTGTGTCAATTCAATGCCGGTCGTCTTCCCGAATAACAAGGCCGCCAGGTGAGAGATGCTCCCTGGTCCCAGGGTTCCATAGGTCACCTTGCCGCGATTCTTCTTGGCGTAGTCGACAAGTTCGGCCACGTTCCGCGCTGGCGTGTTCTGGGCGACCAGCATTCCGAGAGGGATAATTGCGAACAATGACAATGGTTCCCATTCTGCGGGCCGGTAGGCAACCTTGCGCAGAAGCGTATTGTTGGACAAGGTCTGGGTTTCGATCAGCAATGTGTACCCATCCGCCGCCGATTTTTCGAATTCCGCGGCCGCGATCAGTCCCGAGGCGCCAGGCTTGAAGTCCATCAGGACAGAGGTGCCCAAACTGCTGCCGAGTTTGTCCAGCACCGGACGTCCGGTCAGATCGGCGCCGCCGCCCGGGCCGAACTGATTCAATACCCGGATAGGGCGCGTCGGATAATCATCCGCAGCCGGTGCCAACCCACACCATGCCAAGCCGATTCCCATTGCCGCTGCCAAAAGCGTCCTTCTCATGGTGCTGTCTCCTCGTCTCATATTGTTTGAAAAGTGGTCAATCAATCGTAGAAGCGAATAAATTCCTGCAACGTATACAATTCCGGAAGGAACGGAGCATTTTTCTTCAATAGGGGACAATTGCGATGCAATCACGAAATCACTTTGCGCCGATGGTCCTGGCCATCATGACTGGGTTTCTGTCTTGCGCATCACTGGCGGCCACGCCGCCCGCCCCATACCCGAATCGAAACATCAAATTAATTGTCCCATATCTGCCGGGTGCGGGAACCGATTTCACCGGACGCGAGATCGCTGCCAAGATCACCGAGGCAACCGGACAGCAGGTACTGATCGAAAACCGACCCGGTGCGGGCGCCACACTCGGCCATGCCGTGGGTGCCAAGGCCGTACCCGATGGCTACACGTTGCTGTTGGGCACAACCGGTGGCCTTGTCTCCGGCCCCGCGCTGGTGTCGAACCTGCCCTATGATCCGCTGAAGGACTTCACGCCCATTGGCATTGCCACCTATGTGCC
>CANKAJ010000084.1 GCA_947479645.1 Betaproteobacteria bacterium
TGAGTGGGTGGATTATCAAACACGGAGGTAGCCATGCCAGCGTTCAAATGCCACGTCTGCGGCGGCGAATCTGCCACGGATCAGTTTGTCAGCGAGGTTATGGATGTGGAGGGCAGGCGGGTAATGGTTCAGCATATTCCGGCGCAGGTCTGCAACCGTTGCTCGGAGACTTCAATCTCGCGGGAGACTACCGAGCGCATCCGCCTTCTCGTCCATGGCGCGGGCAGCCCGGTCAGGACAGTTCCGCTGGAAGTGTTCGAACTGGCGTAGGGCTGGATGCAAGTCCGGGCGCAAAGCGCGATACACCACCTTGGCGCGCCATCATTTCGTTATCGGTACACCTCCAGGCCGTCTCGGAGAAAACTCTGTTAAAAAACCTGTTCAACGAAAGAAAAGCCGCGCAGGCAGCGGCTTATTGCCTGTTCTGTTCCGGTGGGCCGTTGTCGGTGCTGAAGTTGATGAAGCTTCTGTATCTTGCCGAACGACGTTCCTTCGAGAAGTTTGGCGAGCCGATGATTGGCGATCAACTGGTTTCGATGCCACATGGCCCGGTGCTGTTGCGCACCTATAGCCACATGAATGGCGAACTGCGCTCTGTTGAAGGTGGCTGGGAATCGTGGATTTCGGATCGCGCCGATCATGAGGTGGCCTTGCGCGATGCAAACTCGATCAAGTCGCCCGCAGATGATTTGATCGCACTGAGTGATGCCGATCTGGGTGTATTGGAAGAAACCTGGGGGCAGTTTGGAAAATTCGATTAGTGGCAGTTGCGTGATTACACGCATGATCACTGTCCGGAATGGCAGGACCCGGATGGTTCGATGATTCCCATGAAGCTGGAGAAGCTTTTTTCCGCGCTTCGCTTCACCGCCGAGCAACAGCAGACTGCTCTGGAAAAATTGCAGGCACAGGATGAAATCAACGCGGCATTCCTGCGCGCAAGCATTCGGGATTCAGCTAGCGGGGTTTCGGTATCGCGCGCTTGAGCGCGGTGTTGATGCGCGTTTGCCAGCCCGCGCCGCCGGCCTTGAAGTACTGGACGATCTCGGTGTCCAGCCGCAGGGTCACCTGGGCCTTGGGGTTGGCTTTGGGCGGGCGTCCGCGCGGACGCAGAAGTTCGCCTGCGGCATTGGCACCGACGAGTTTTGCCAGTACTTCTCGCGCCGGTCGCGCACGCGCCAGGTCGTGCGCCGTCAGTTGACGCACCTCGCCGGCCTTATTGGTCAGAGGACGTTGCTTTTTCATGGTTGCGTATCTCTCGCATATTGGCTTTTCTGAGACTGATTACCCGGATGCCGCCGGGAATCGGCACAAAACACATGACGTGTATCCGTCCGTCCAGAGGTCCGGTCGCGACGACGCGGCGCTCGCCGTAGTCGTGCCGTGTGTCTTCAAGCAGGAGCGCGAGGCCCAATTCGAATTATTGTTATTATCGATTATAGGGAAAAGGCAATATAAATAGCATTATTTACTTGTCTTTATTATCAACCATATCGGTCCGGATTCAGACGGTCCAGGTTCGCTATGGAATCGTCAATATCGCTCCACTGTCATTGCAACCTACGCCGATCCATTCACCACCGTAATCTGGTCATTCAGCGTCCAGAAGTCGTACAGATAGCCGATCCCGAACAAGCCCGCGGTGCACAGGTATACGATGCCCGTGACCCACTTGCCCATGTAGAAGCGGTGAATGCCGAACAGGCCGAGGAAGGTGAGCAGCCCCAGGCGACCGTGTAATTGACGCGGCCGCTGCGGAAGCGGAGGTCGGCCTCGCGGTCCATGCCGGGGATGAGAAAAAGGTCGATCAGCCAGCCGATTCCGAGCAGGCCCAGCGTGAAGAACCAGATCGTGCCGGTGACCGGCCGGCCGTAATAGAAGCGGTGCGAGCCGGTGAAGCCGAATATCCACAGGATGTAGCCGATGGTTTTGGAGTGGGTGTCTGTGCCGGCGTTCATGTCAGGCCTCCGCTCACCGATCCAGCTCCGGATAGTGTCGGAATATCCCCTGCTCGTTGAACGCAATTCGCCGCTTCGATTTGAGATAGGCGGCGATGCGCGTGCGTCTCGCCACGCGCGTCGCCAGTGCAACTACCCGCGGATGATTGGGCGCGATGCGCTTCATCGCGCGCGGCAACGCGTAGCGCAGGCCTGCCATCACCTGGAACAGTGACAGGTCGGCATAGGTCAGAGCATCGCCGACCAGATAGCGGTCCCCAGCCGGGTTGCGTGCCAGCACGCGCTCGAAATAGGCGAGGAATTTCGGGATGCGCTCGGCGATGAAGGGTGCGGAGCGTCGTAGTGCTTCGGTCTTCTGGTCTTCGTAATAGAGACTGCTGGCGATCGGGTGATGCAGGTCGTGTGCTTCATCCACGAAGTCGGCGATCGTGAGCTGCAATTGATGCGTCCACAACTGGTCGGCTTCGTCTGCCGGGGCAAGCTTCAGGCGCGGCCCAAGAAAGAAGAGGATGTTGGCCGTTTGCGCGATGACCCGATCGCCCGCTTTCAGGATGGGCGGCGCGAACGGCGGGCGCGTCTGCGCCTGGTTTTGCAGCATGGCCATGAGTGCCGGCATGCCCATGCCTTTGCCGGTCTTGCGCGCGACGTCCACGTAATCGGCGCCTGCTTCCTCGAGCGCGAGTCGGATGAATTCACCACGACCCTGGATGGAGGGCCAGTAATAGAGTTCGTAGCGCATGGGCAGCCTTGGCATGGGGGAGAAGATTGGAGGATACGTGCAAATCGCACGGAGTTTTACAGAATTGCAGTATTACTGCAATTCTGCAATACTGCTCGAATGAAAGCGACCCTTACCGTTACCAGCCGTGGCGTGGTCACTCTGCCTGCCAGGCTGCGCGAGGCGCTCGGCATCAAGGCCGATGACCATCTGATTGCCGAGACGACTCCGGAAGGACTGCTGCTGCGCCCCGCGGTCACGCTTCCAGTCGAGATGTACAGCGACAAGCGGATCAGTGAGTTCGATCAGGCAGAGGCGGACCTCGAAAAAGCTATTCGCGGCAAGAAAGCTTTTCGCCGCTAGCCTGCGCGGATGAGGATATTTCTCGACGCGAACATCCTGTTCTCAGGTGCAAAGACTGATGGCGCCATCAGGCGCATGTTGTTATTGCTCGCCAGAGCGGGCCATGAATGCTGGGTTGACGGCTACGTCGTTGAAGAAGCAAGACGCAACCTTGCTGCCAAGGCCCCCGATTGCCTGCTGGTGATGGAGACGCTGCTGTCCCGGATGCATCGTGCCGCAACCCAATCGTCCGCCATACCTCCGGCGTTCATGCGTGCGCTGCCGGAAAAAGACCGGCCGGTCCTGGCTGCGGCGATTCGACTGGAATGCGAAGCCCTGGTCACGGGAGACAGCACGCATTTCGGCCCACTTTTTGGAAAGGCTTTTGGCGGGGTGACGGTCTACTCTCCAAGCCTGCTCGCGCAAAAACTATTGCGTTAAGACGCGCGGCAACGCACCCCGATTCGGCCCGATTTGTCCCTATGTCCGGCTAAAGCCCCAGAATGCTCTTCGCCAGCACATTGTGCTGCACTTCGTTGGAGCCGCCGGCGATGGTGCGCTCGCGGGTCATGAAGAACTGCGGTGCGGCGCTGGCGGTCCAGTCGGCGGTGGCTTCATCTTCCGGCACCGGCATCGCCTGCGGGCCGGCCACTTCCAGCAGCATCTCGAAGGTGGTGACAAACAGCTCGGAGCCTTTGAGCTTGAGCACCGAGGCCTTGGGGTCCTGGCGGTGGTCCTTGCGGCTTCTCATCTCGCCGATGACGCGCATGGCGGTGATCTCCAGCGCTTTCACTTCGACTTCGAGCGCGGCCAGTTTTTCGCGGAAGCGATCGGTATCGGCCAGTGTTGTTCCATCGGTGGGTATGTCTTCGGCAAGCTGCTTGGCGCGGCCGATGCGCGCCTTGAACATGCCCACGCGGGCGCCGCCGGCGCGCTCGTTGCCGAGCAGGTATTTGGCATAACCCCAGCCCTTGTTTTCCTCGCCGATGCGATTGGTCACGGGAACGCGCACGTCGTCGAAGAACACCTGGTTGCATTGGTGGTGACCGTCCAGCGTCACCGTCGGGCGCACCGTGATGCCCGGGCTCTTCATGTCGATGAGCAGGTAGGTGATGCCGGCCTGCTTCTTGACACTGGGGTCGGTGCGCACCAGCGCGAACATCCAGTCGGCCCAGTGCGCGCCGGACGTCCACATCTTCTGGCCGTTGACGACGTAGTGGTCGCCGTCGCGCACGGCGCGTGTTTTAAGGGACGCGAGATCGGAGCCTGCGCCGGGTTCGGAGAATCCCTGGCAGAACAGCAGGTCAAGGTTCCTGATCTTCGGCAGAAAGTATTCCTTCTGCTGTTGCGTGCCAAACGCGATGATGACCGGGCCGGCCAGATTGATGTTCTGGTTCCACTGATCGAGGCCCCAGGCGCGATGCAGTTCTTCGCGAAAAATATACAGTTGCACCCCGGTCCAGCTGGCGCCGCCCCATTCAACGGGCCATCCCGGCGCCCCCCAGCCCTTGGCATTGAGAATGCGCTGCCAGTCGACCAGGTCTTCGCGGTGGTAGCGCTGCCCCAGGAAGATGCGCTTGCGAATGCGCTCGGGCAATGCCTGCCTGAAAAACGCGCGGACTTCCATCCGGAAGGCTTCTTCTTCAGGGGTGAAACGCAGATCCATTCAGGTTCCTTTGGTCATGCACATTGATTTTTTTCTGTCGCAGGATTATCTCTCAAAGAAACCAGGCAGGCTGCTAGACTTGCCTGAAAATACCAGGAGAAGCAGTCATGCCATTTGCGACCGTCGGTGATTTGCAGATCCATTACGAGATCCGCGGCAAGGGGCCGCGGCTGTTTACGATCAGTGGCACCGGCAGCGATCTGCGGCGCGCGCCGACCATCTTCGACCGGCCGGTGGCGAAGCACTTCGAGATTCTGGCCTATGACCATCGCGGCCTCGGGCAGAGCTCGCGTCCGGATGTGCGTTACACGATGGCCGACTTTGCCGATGATGCCGCTGGCCTGCTTGAAGCGCTGGGCTGGGGGCCATGCCCGGTGATGGGAACGTCCTTCGGCGGCATGGTCGCGCAGGAATTCGCGGTGCGTCATCCGCAGCGTGTCACGCGCCTGGTTCTCAACTGCTCTAGCAGCGGTGGCGAGGGCGGTTCGTCCTATCCGCTGCATGAACTCGAAGCGTTACCCGAGTCTGAGGCGCAGCGCCGCCATCTGGAGATCAGCGATACGCGCCGCGACGCCGCATGGCAGGCGGCCAATGCGGCGGAATTCAGCAAGCTGCTCGATGATGCCGCGGCCCGTGCCAGGATCGGCGCCGACGAACCAGGTCGCAAGATGGGCGCGCACCGGCAACTGGAAGCGCGCTCTTATCATGACACCTGGGATCGTCTGTCGGGTCTGACGATGCCGGTGTTCATCTGCGGCGGACGCCATGACGGCATCGCCAGTCCGGCCAACCTGGAAGCCATGCATCGCCGCATTCCTGGTTCGCAACTGGCGCTCTTTGAGGGAGGGCACCAGTTCCACGTGCAGGACCCCGCAGCGTGGAAGCGCATCATCCCGTTTTTGCAAGGATAACCGCAGCCTGCCTCAGGCCTCCTCGGTGGCCGTTTGCTCACACAGCAGGACAATATCCTCCGGGGTCAGCCCCAGGGACCTGAGCACAAACAGCTCGCTGGGAATCCAGTCCGGAACCAGGCCGCCGTGATCGCGCAGTGCCGCCACCTGTTCCACCAGCATGCCGAACGCAACCAGCCGGGCCTCGGCTGAAGCGGTGTCGCAGTGGGCCGAGGTGAAGCGTTCGATATCGTGATGGAGCAGGATGGCATTGCAGAGAAATTCGGGCAGCAGCCAGCTATTGCCCAGCGCGTAGCCGACGCGGCCATGATTGAAGCGATAGTGCGCCTCCTCGGCCAATAGCAGTGTCATTCCGGGCTTGCCGGCATTGATGTCGACCATTTCTCGTAATTGGGAAACTTGCCGATCATGACTGCCATCCCGCAGTCGCGAAACAGCGCGTAGGTATGCGCGATATCGCCATCGATGCCCGCAATATGCGGCGCCAGGTCATCGGCGGTCGTGGCCATGCGTGTGGACTCATCCCAGAAGTGCTGCATCATCGCTCCCGAACCGGCAGGAAACGCGTTGCGCAGCAGCAGCCTGGCGATCAGATGGGCGCTTCTTTGCAAGCCGAGCACATACAGCGCCTGCTGCACATTGCTTGCTTTGCGGCGCCCCCCGTAAAAGGGCGAATTGACCGTGTTGATGATTGCAGCGGACAGCGCGACATCGTTGCCGATCAGGGTTGCCAGCAGGCGCAGGTCCGGATCTTCCTTTTTCATCTCGGCGGCGAATCGCACCAGTATGGCCGGGCAGGGCGGAATGGTCAGTTCACGAGCGATCCGCTCGGCCTGGTCTTCCAGGTTTGCTGGAGGAGAATCGGTATCAGCCATAAAATTTCCCGTAGTGGCACAAATACACCCTGAACGCTGAATATCGGCAGGCGAGCGGGATACTTGAGTTCTTGAGGTATGGGCATCCCGATACTTCCGCCAAGGCCGCTCGTGTGTTCACAGATTGGCAGGTTTGCCGGCACCGGCCGGTTTAGTGTAAAACCCGAGGTGATTCCGATTTGCCGGAAACCCTGCGTCGCCATTGCCAATGGCGCAATCAGACAGGCGACCGGCAGAACGATGACAACAACCACAAAACGGAGGGGTGGACATGGCCAGGAACGGTTATCGGATATTCGACAGCGACACTCACGTGGGCCCGGTCATGGAGGCGCTGAACGCCTACCTCACCGATACCGAGCGCGCCAGGCTGCCGGCGTGGGATGCGAAGAAGAAGGTGAATGTGCACGCGGGCGGTTATGAAGGGCATACCACCTACACCATCGGCGAGCGCAGTTATCGACGCAAGCTCGGCATGGCCTCAGCCTTCACTGACAAGACCTCGCTGGCCGGCGCACCCAACATCCGCACCAGCCCCCTTGACATCAGCAAGCCCTCGGCACAGGTGCAGATCGATCCGGCAGTGCGCATCCGGGAAATGGACATCGAAGGCATCGACGTCAATTTCATCCTGCCCTCGGCGTGGTTCGGCGGTTTTTCCAGCATCGATGATGCGGAACTGGAAATGGGCATGTATCGCGCCTATCACCGCTGGATGAGTGATTATTGCGGCGCCTACCCCGACCGGCTGGGCGGACTTATCTGCGTTTCATCGCGCAACGTCGCCGGCAGCATCGAGGAAATTCGCCGCTGGAAGAATGTGCGCTGGCCGTGGGGCATGCTGGTATACACGGCGGGCGGTCTGCCGCTGGATCATCCCGATCTGGAGCCGCTGTGGGCCGAGGCGCAGGAGCAGGACCTGGTGGTGGCCTTGCACACGTTTACCGCCTATCCACCGTATGCGCCGGGTGGGCAGGACACCTGGGAGAGCCGCTTCCTGCAGACGTCCGGGGCGCACCCCTGGTGCGGCCAGCGCAACATCGCCGCGCTGATCGGCGCCGGCGTGATGGAGCGCTATCCGCGCTTGCGCGTGGGCACGCTGGAGGCTGGCCATGGCTGGCTGCCCAGCTGGTTGCTGCGCCTGGATGAGTTCCACAAGACCATGCGCGTGGCGCTGTCCGATGACGCAAAGCGCAAGCCCAGCGAATATGCGCTGAGCGGCCGCTACTTCCAGAGCATCGATATCTTCGAGGGCGAGAAGATGACCAATGCGGTGTGCGACATGCTGGGTGACCACGTGCTGATGTTCGGCTCGGACTACCCGCACGGCGAGAGCTACTACCCGGAGTCGGTCAATCTGGTGATGAAGTGGAACATGCCCGAGGAGCGCAAGCGCAAATTATTCTGGGACAATGCGGTGAAGTTCTACGCGCGCAGCGGGCATCGGACATAAGTAACATTCATTGTCATTCCGAGCAGAGCGAGGGATCGGCTGTTATGCCGAAAGGTAAAACAGATCCCTCGCTCTGCTCGGGATGACAAGTTGGTCCGTTGTTCTATGTTTCCAGCACGCATCTTTCTCAAAATAATCAAGGATTCTTCGTGGCCATCGATTTCGAATTGCTCGACGACGGAATTGCCGTCATCACCATCAACCGTCCGGAGAAGCGCAATGCGCTCGACCCGGCGCATTTCGCGCTGCTGGCCGACGCCTGGGAGCGCGTGCGCGACGACGATGCCATCCGCGTGGCGATCATCACCGGTGCCGGCGACAAGGCCTTCTGCGCCGGTGGCGACCTGAAGGTCAGCGCGGCCGGCCAGGGACTGGAAGGCAACAAATCGGCGATCTGGAATTCGCGGCGCAACCTGATGCTCAGCCGTGGACTGGAGATCTGGAAGCCGATCATCGCCGCCGTGAATGGCCATTGCCTTGCCGCCGGCATGCACATGATGATGGCGACCGATATTCGCGTTGCCTCGCCCAATGCCATGTTCGGTTTGACCGAAGTGTTGCGCGGCATACTCGCCACCAATGGCGGCACGCAGCGCATCATGCGCCAGTTGCCGCATGCCATCGCCATGGAGATGGTGCTGACCGGGCAACCGCTCGATGCGGAAACGGCATTGCGTTATGGCTTCATCAACCGCATCGTGCCGCTGGACCAGTTGATGGATGCGGCTATTGAAAGCGCGCGCAAGGTCGCCGCCAATGCCCCGCTTGCCTTGCAGGCGGCCAAGGAGATGCTGCTGCGTTCGCGCGATATGAGTCTGTCCGATGGCATCCGCATGGAGACCTTTGTTGCGCAATTCCTGCATAACACCGAGGACGGCAAGGAGGGCCCACGGGCCTTCAGCGAGAAGCGCAAGCCGAAATTCACCGGTCGATGAAGGGTTCCCGCTGAATTGCCTGGCGGCGGTTTGCCTATTTACCAGGCGTTTGCCGTATGCCCTGATTGGCGCTGGCAAGTGACGCGAGGCGTCACATTCTGCCTTTCCTTCGTTGATGTGCCCAAAACGGCAAGGACGCAAGAGGCCGGAAACCCCGCTTAACGTGTTGTTTCCAATGAACTAGCAAAAAAATGGCGTGGAGCTATGAGCAGGCACGTCAATTGCTCATAGGCCAGTACGGCGTATACCTGCGCCGCAACCATTAGGGGAATTTATGAAGACAATCCAGAAAGGCTTTACGCTGATCGAATTGATGATCGTGGTGGCGATTATCGGTATCCTGGCCGCCGTTGCGCTGCCGGCTTATCAGGATTACACCGTTCGTGCCAAGGTTTCAGAACTGATCCTGGCAGCTTCCAGTGCTCGCACCGCAATTGCTGAAAAACTGCAAGCTGATCCGTCCGCGACCGCTTCCATGGGCGTAGGCGTGACCATCAACGTGGTGGGCAAGATTGCCACGGCCGATGTCAGCGACGCTGGTTTGGTCGTAGTGAGCGGTAGTACCGCCAGCACCTCGACCGGCCAGGCCGTCACGATTACCGTAACGCCGACCGCCAACACCTCCACAGGCACCATCACCTGGTCCTGCTCCGGCACCCCGAGCAAGTACATGCCTGCCACCTGCCGCTAATCCCGGTTCGTTGCAGCAAGAGCCCCTCTTCGGAGGGGCTTTTTTTTGCACGTCTTACGGGTCAAGCGCTTTACTGTTTGTCGTGAATTGAACCTCGGGTTCGGGGGGGGCAGCGCATCACAGAGAGAGACGGGGGCGAAACAGTCAACGATTTATTATCGTCAAATAAGACGGCAGCTGGCGCAATAACCGGTGTTCAGCCGATCTTTACCGAGTCATCCAGTCCGACGAAAAATATCAGGCGGTCTTCGGTGCCGTGGCCGTGAGTCAGGTGGCCCTTGCCGGTCAGGTCTTCGAGCAGCGTTACGACGCCGGGCTTGAGATACAGCTTCTGGCCGTCGCCGGTTTCAATGATGCCTTCACCCGAAATGGTGATGCCCAGCTGACGGCGCGGCGCCGTGTGCCACTTCGCGACATTCTCGCGCGGCAGGCGTTTCATCAGACAGCCCGGCCCGGCCAGCATCTGGGTTGACCAGTTGTGCCCGGTGCGCTCCAGCGGCAACTGCAGGGGTTCCATGCTGCTCGTGCCATCGGGCCTGGTGAAGATGCGCCAGATTTCCTGCGTGGGGTTGGACATGTGTTCCTCCTGAGGTATGGGTGCTGCGGTTTGAGTCGGTTCAGCCTTGCTTCTTCACGATCAAAGCATCCACCGCAATGATGCGATTGCCGGCGCAGATCAGCGGATTGACATCCAGCTCGGCGATGCGCTCTTTCTGGTCGTCCATGAATTCCGAGAGTCTTGCAATGACATCGGCGAGCCTGTCCTGATCGACCGCTTCGGAGCCGCGAAAGCCCGTCAGCATCGCCTTGCCCTTGAGTTTGCCGAGCATGGCACGTGCTTCATCACGCGTGACGGGTGCGAGGTCGAGCGTCGTGTCCTTCATCAGCTCAACCAGGATGCCGCCCAGGCCAGTGACGATGAGCGGCCCGAACAGCGGGTCGATCTTGCCGCCGACCATGATCTCCGTGCCGGTGGGCACCATCGGCTGCACCAGTACGCCGTTGATGCGCGGCTTGGGCGAGACTTTATTGGCGTTGGACATGACCGCGTCGTAGGCTGCTTTCACATCCTCTGCCGATTTCAGGTTGAGTCGAATCACGCCGGCCTCGGTCTTGTGCGGCAGGTCGGGTGATTCGACTTTCATGGCGACCGGAAAGCCCAATTGCTGTGCCGCCGACACGGCGTCGGCCTGCGACTGCACCAGCGTCTCACCAACCACGGGAACGCCATAGCAGGCCAGCACTTCCTTGGCTTCGCGCTCGGTGAGCGTGCTGTTCTTCGATGCATCGATGAGTTTTGCGGCCTTGGCCGCGGCATCGGCGGGCGCATGACGGATCAGCTTGCGCGGGCCATTATTCTCCAGTGCGAGTCTGGCGTCGTCGCGATTGAACCACGCGCCCAGCGTTGCCATGGCGCGATCGACCGATTGAAAGAAGGCTGTGTTCGGATCGGCTTCGGCTTCGGTTGCGCCGGGGCCGCCGACCCAGCCGCCCATCCAGGAGATGCAGGCGATCTTGCCGTGCGCGGCGCAGGCCTCGCCGATCTGCGCCAGTTCCAGCGCTGTCTTGGGATTGACGCTGGTCTGCGCGAACAGCACGGCGCCGTAGTGATCGTCCGTGGCCAGCGCATTGGCGGTGCCCGGGATATTTTTCGGATTGCGCCCGACCATGGCGGTCATGTCGCAGGGATTGCGTGTGGAGCCGAAATCCGGAACGAATTCATCCAGCGCCTTGCGCGTGGCGTCGTGCGGCTGTGGCATGGGCACGTCGTAGAGGTCGGCCTTGTCGGTGGCAAACACCGCGGCACCGCCGGAAACGGCCATCACGGCAACGCCACGCGCCTTCGGACGCGGTGGCGCCTTGACGAAAAAGGAAGCGGTTTCGACCAGCGCTTCCAGGTCGTTGACCACGGTGATATGGGCGCGCTCGAAGAGTGCGCGGTAGGCGGCCGGGGAGCCGGCCAGCGAACCGGAGTGGGACAGCGCGGCTTCGGCGCCGTGTTCGCTCACGCCCAGCTTGCAGGCCACCAGCGGCTTGTTGGCAGCCCAGGCGATCTCGCCGGCCTCGATGAGGCGCGAGGGATCATCCAGCCCCTCGAAGATGCACATGATGGCTTTGACATTGGGATCATCGGCCATGTAGGCGATGCAGTCGGGCACGCCGACATCGCAGGAGTTGCCGCCGGCGATAACGTGGCTGAGGGCGGCGCCGCGGCGCATGGCCTGTGCAGTCGAGAAGGCAAGGGCGCCGGACTGGCTCACTAGTGCGATGCCGCTTTTGACCACTACATCGGATTTCACGTTGCCGCGCGTAAAGGTGCATACGGCGCCGCGCGAGAAATTGGCGAAGCCCAGGCAGTTCGGTCCGAGTACGCGCAGATTGGTCTCGCGCGAAATGGCCGTCAGGCGATCCTGCATGGCGACCAGTTCCGGCTTGCCCAACTCGGCGTATCCCGACGCATAGACAATCGCGCCACCGGCGCCACTCGCGGCACTGTCCAGCAGACAGGCTTCCACGCCATCGCGCGGCACGGCAATGATGACGCAATCGGGCGGTTCGGGCAGTGCCTTGATCGACGGATAGCAGATGTGATCGCCGATTTTTTCGTAGCGCGGATTGACCCTGAAGATCTTGCCATCGTAGTTCGCCAGTTGCCGCAGCGTGATGGCGGCAGACGTGGTGTCGTTCTGCGAGATGCCGACAATGGCGATGCTGCGCGGGTTGAGCAGGCGGTCGAGATCCTTGTGGCGATAGATGGGGCGACGTGCAGCAGTCATTTTTTTCGTTCCGCGATAATGATCAGATTAGAGAATAATCTGTTTATTGGAGCAATAAATATGGCTATATTATTATCAATAGCACTTGTCATTCCGAGGCCATGGCCGAGGAATCTGTTTTGCATTCGAATTTAAAGCAGATTCCTCGCTAAGCTCGGAATGACAGATTTACAGATTACGCTGTTTAAGTATCAGGCCTACTTGCGCACGATCAGCGCATCGACGGCGACGATGCGGCTGCCGGCGCAGATGAGCGGATTGACGTCGAGTTCTTCGATGATGTCCTTCTGGTCGTCAGCGAATTCCGACAGGCGCACGATGACATCGGCGAGCTTGTCCTGGTCCACCGGTTCGGAGCCGCGAAAGCCGGTCAGCGCGGCCCTGGCCTTCAGCCGGCCCAGCATGGCTTTGGCTTCGGCCGGCGTCACTGGTGCGAGGTCGAGTGCGGTGTCTTTCAAGAGTTCCACCAGCACGCCGCCCAGTCCCGCCACGATGAGCGGGCCGAACATCGGATCGATCTTTGCACCCACCATGATCTCGGTGCCCGACGGCGCCATGGGTTGCACCAGCACGCCGTTGATGCGTGCCTTGGCGTTGTATTTGTTCGCGTTCGCCATGACAGCCGAATAGGCGGCCTTCACGTCATCGACAGTCTTCAGATTCAGGCGGATGACGCCGGCTTCGGTCTTGTGCGGGATGTCGGGCGATTCGACCTTCATCACCATTGCTACGTTGGGTAGACCGAGCGCCTGTGCTGCGCTCACCGCTTCATCGGCCGACTGCACCAGTTTCTCACCGACCACCGGCACGCCATAGCAGGCCAGCACTTCCTTGGCTTCGCGCTCGGTGAGCGTCTTGTTCTTTGCGGCGGCGATGAGGCCGGCGGCCCTGGCCTTGGCGTCGGGCGCGGACAGGCGCACCAGTTTGCGCGGGCCGTTCTTTTCCAGTTCGATGCGCAAGTCATCGCGGTGATGCCAGGCAGCGATGGCGGCATAGCAGGCGTCCACCGAGTTGAACCACTGGAAATTCGGGTCGGCTTCGGCTTCCTCGGCGCCGGGGCCGCCGATCCAGCCGCCGATGAAGGGCATGCAGATGGGCTTTTGCAGTCTTGCGCCAACGACGCTGGCGCCGCGGCGGCGCTCCACATTGCCCTGGCTCAGGCTGGCCTGCGGCGCGACGATGGCGCCATAGGTGTCGCCCAGCAGCATGGCTTCGATGGCGTTGCCGAACATGGCGTTGTCCTTGGTGATCATGGCCGTCATGTCGCAGGGATTGCGCAGCGCGCCGAACTCCGGCACCAATGGCCGCAGGCGCTGCTTCATGTCCTCCGGTGGCTGCGGCATGGGCACGCCATGGGCTTCCGCGGCATCGGTGGCGGCAATCAGCGCGCCGCCGGAACCGCCGATGGCGGCAACGCCGCGTGATGAGGGACGCTGCGGCGCCTTGGCGAAAAAGGCGGCCGTTTCGAGCAGGCGCTCGACATTGGGCACGATGATGAAGCCGGCGCGCTCGAACAAGGCCATGTAGGCATCGGTGGAGCCGGTCAGCGAACCGGTGTGCGACATGGCAGCAGTGGCAGCTTCCTGCCCCAGGCCCAGCTTGCAGATCACCACGGGTTTGTTGGCCTTGCGCGCAAGTTCGCCTGCTTCCAGCAACTGCATGGGATCGGACATGCCCTCGAACAGGCAGGCGATGGCGCTGCAGTTGGCGTCGCCGGCGAGATAGGCGATCTGGTCGGCGATGTTGATGTCGGCGCCGTTGCCGAAGGTGAGCACATGGCTGAGGTTCATGCCGCGGTGCTCGGCTTGTCCCAGCGAGAAGCCGACTGCCCCCGACTGGCTGACCACGCCGACGCCGGGTCCTTGTGGTTTTTTCACGGCCAGTTCCGCGGAGGCGAACGACACCATGGCACTGCAATGGAAATTGACGAAGCCGATGGTGTTGGGGCCGATGATCTTGATGCCGGTTTCGCGGGCGATGGCGGTGAGACGCGCCTGTTCCGCGGCGCGCTCCGGAATGCCGGTCTCGACATAGCCTGAAGCAAACACCACAACGCCGCCAACGCCGGCTTTGGCGCATTCCAGCACGGCTGTCTCGACGGCTTCGCGCGGAACCGACAGCACGGCGCAATCGGGCACGGTCGGGCAGGCGGCGATGGACGCGTAGCAGGGCGCGTCACCGATCTTGTCGTAACGCGGGTTGATGCGATAGATCGCGCCTTCGTAGCGCGCCATGTTGGCGATGGTGCGCGCGCCAAACGAGGCCGGGTTGGTCGAGGCGCCGAATACGGCGATGCTTTTCGGATTGAACAGGCGTACCAGTTCGCTGTGCTGATAAACGGCGCGATGCAAGACAGTCATGCCGGAGTCCTTGGCTGAATGATGAAGAGGTGTCGTGACGGCCGCTCGACCCGAAGGCCTGAATCCGCGGTAATAACCAATTGCCGCGAATCGGCGCGTTAATTATGTGTATGGGCAAAAACGGCACCTAATTATGCCACCGTTTCCCCGCTGACTACTGACCACTGGCCACTGAACACAGGTGAGGGGCACGCGGGCGTATTTGTGTCATCGGGATGCCCATCAGGATGTGAAGGCAGCCGCGCTGACTGCAGATGCCGGTTCGCGAAGCGCTGTCAGGCCTGCGATAATGCTCAATCCGTATTCCAAATCATTCCATCCACACACAATGTTCATCGCATGAGCCAGGAAATCAATCTCGCTTCACTCGATCTCGCCGCCATCATCCGTCCTGGCGAAACCGTCGCCTGGGGGCAGGCCTCGGCCGAGCCGTTGCCATTGACGCAGGCACTGATGGCGCAGCGTCACGCCATCGGACAATTCAAGGTTTTTCTGGGTGTGACTTATTCCGACACGCTCAAGGCCGAGTACGCCGATTGCATCGAGTTCTTCGGTTATCCGGGCACCGGTGGCAACCGCGCACTGGCCCGCGCCGGCAAGCTCGATATTTATCCGCTGCATTATTCGCAGCTCTACCAGTTCCTGGCCGATGGCCGCCTGAAGATCGACGTGCTGATGCTGCAACTTGCGCCCGCGAACGAGCAGGGTCACTACAGCCTGTCGCTGGCGCATGAATACCTGATTCCGCTGCTGGATCGCGCGCGCGTGGTGATCGCCGAAGTCAACGATCAGGCGCCCTGGACTTACGGCGAGCGAGTGGTGCGCGAAGAAGATATCGATTACATCGTGCGCACGTCGCACCCGCCGCTGGAACTCCTGCATCCGGCAGCAGGCGAAGCGGAGCTGGCGATTGCGCGGCATATCGCCGGCATGGTCGAGGACGGATCGACGCTGCAGTTCGGCATTGGTGCGTTGCCCGAAGCGATTCTGGCGGCGCTGTCCGGGCATAGAGACCTGGGCGTGCATTCGGGCGCCATTGGCGATCAGGTGGCGGTGCTGATGGAATCCGGGGTCATCAATAACGCGCGCAAGACCCTTGATCCGGGCGTGACCATCGCCGGTGTGATGTTCGGCGGGCGACGCATCCAGCAGTTCTGTCATCGTAATCCTGCCGTGCAGTTTCGTGCCATGAATTACACGCATGGCAGCGCGGTGCTGAGCAAACTGGACAAATTCGTGTCGCTGAATGCAGCGATCGAAGTGGACCTGTCCGGCCAGATCAATGCCGAAGTGGCCGGCGGCACCTACGTTGGCGCCGTGGGTGGTGCGGTGGACTTTCAGCGCGCGGCACAGCAATCCCGAGGGGGCCTGCCTTTCGTGGCGTTGCCTTCCATGGCGGGTAAATCCAGCCGCATTGTGTCCGGCCTGAGCGGCCCGGTGAGCACGCCGCGCAGCGATGCCGGCATCATCGTGACCGAGTATGGCGTGGCGGATTTGCGCGGCATGCCGCTGTCGCAACGGATGAAGAAGCTGATCGCGATTGCCCACCCGGATGTGCGCGAGCGCCTGGAGCGCGAGGCGCATGGCCATTAGCGTGGTAATTCCACCGGTTTGTCCACCGGTTTGGCGCGCTCCATTGTGCCATGAGCGCCGGCTAGCCGTTATCATTGCCTTTCCTCAGTCATCACTGGTCCGACATTCATGAATCCATCTGCCGGCAACAACGGTTATCTCACCGAAGAGCGACGCCTCATCCGCGATACGGCGCGCGAATTTTCCATGCAGGAAGTGCTGCCGCTGGCCAACCGGCTCGACCCCGAGCAGGGCGACATGCCGCGCGAGCTGATTCAGAAAATGGCCGATCTCGGATACTTCGGCATCACCGTTCCGGAGAGCTATGGCGGCCTGGGACTGGGCTGCTTCGAGTATTGCCTGGTCGCCGAGGAATTGTCACGGGCCTGGATGAGCGTGGGATCGATCATTGCGCGCGGCAATACCTTCATGGGCTCGCAACTGTTGAGCGAAGCGCAGAAGCGGGAAATCTTTCCGCGCGTGATCAGGGGCGAATATCTGGGCGCGCTGGCCCTGTCCGAACCGAATGCCGGATCCGACCTTGCCAATATTTCCTGCCGGGCGCGGCGCTCCGGTGATGGCTGGGCCATCACCGGCAACAAATACTGGTGCACCTTCGCCGATGGCGCCGACTATATCTACGTGCTGGTGCGCACTGGCGAAAGCATCGATCCGAAGCGCAAGCATGTCGGCATCAGCGCATTCATGATCGACAAGCCGCGCGGTGAGCTGCCCAAGGGCGTGAAGGGCTCGGCCATACCGAAGATCGGCTACTTCGGCTGGAAGACCTGGGAACTGGCCTTCGATGATTGCCAGGTGCCGGCGTCGGCGCTGATCGGGGAGGAAGGCAAGGCCTTTGCGGCCTTCTCGCGCGGACTGGAAACCTACCGGGCGCATACCGCGGCGCGCGCCATCGGTCTTGCTCGTGGCGCGCTTGAAGACGCCATCGCCTATGCGAAGGAGCGCTCGCAGTTCGGTCATCCGATTGCCGAGTTCCAGTCGATTCGCTTTCGCATTGCCACCATGGCCAGCGAAATCGAAGCGGCGCGCCAGTTGATGTATCACGTGTGCACCGAGATCGATTCCGGGCGGCGTTGCGATACCGAGGCGGCCATGGTGAAGTTGTTCGCCACCGAGATGTCCGAACGCGTGTGCAGCGAAGCGCTGCAAATCTTTGGCGGGGCCGGCTACACCAAATTGCATGCGGTCGAGCGCTACTGGCGCGATGCGCGGCTGACAAAAATCTTCGAGGGAACGTCGGAGATTCAGCAGCGCATCATTTCCGACAACCTGCTGGGGCGGGTGCCGGGATCCTGAGCTTCGCGGACCCCTGCAATCGCAGCGGGTGCAGGGTAGTCAATTAAAAAAATGTGTCACGAAAACAGGTTACGAATTTAATCAGGGGGAACGCAGTGGGTCCATTGAAAGGCATGAAGGTCATAGAAATGGCAGGCATCGGCCCCGGGCCGATGGCGGCGATGCTGCTGGCCGATCTGGGCGCCACGGTGCTGCGCGTCGACCGCACCACGCCGAGCGGGTTGGGAAGGCCGCGGCCGTTGCGCTACAACCTGCCCTTTCGCAGCCGCAAGGTGATCGGGGTCGACCTGAAGGACCCCAAAGCGGTCGAGTTCGTGCTGGAGTTGATTGCCGGCGCCGATGCGCTGATCGAAGGTTTTCGCCCCGGCGTCATGGAACGCCTGGGCCTGGGGCCGGATGTGTGCCTGGCCCGCAACGAACGGCTGGTTTATGGACGCATGACCGGATGGGGTCAGGACGGTCCGCTGGCCCAGGCGGCCGGCCACGACATGAATTACATTGCTCTCACCGGCGCGCTGAATGCCATGGGGCGGCGCGGGCAGCCACCGGTGCCGCCGATGAACCTGGTTGGTGATTATGGCGGCGGATCGCTCTACCTGGTGTTCGGCATCATGTGCGCGCTGTTCGAGCGGCAGCATTCCGGCAAGGGTCAGGTCGTGGATGCCGCCATCGTCGATGGCGTCGCCTCGCTGCTGGCCAGCCAGTTCGGGCTGAATGCTGCCGGCCTGGTGAAGGCAAGGGGCACCAATGCCACCGATACCGGTTCGCATTTTTACAATACCTACGAATGTGCCGATGGCAAGCTGATCTCGCTTTGCCCCATCGAGTCGAAGTTCTATGTCGAGATGATCAAGCGGATCGGCCTGACCCGGGAAGAACTGGGCGAGCAGTGGGATGAGTCGAACTGGGTCAATGCGGAAGCCGTCGTTGCCGCGCGGATAAAGCAAAAGACCTGTGCGGAATGGACCGCGCTGCTGGAAGGCACTGACGCCTGCTATGCGCCGGTATTGTCGTACGCCGAGGCGCCGCAGCATCCGCATGCCAAGGCGCGCAATGCCTTTATCGAGGTGGACGGCGTTGTGCAGCCGGCACCGTCGCCGCGTTTCAGCCGCACCGTGCCGGACAAGCCCACGCCGCCCGTGGCGCCCAGTGCGGCAACCGCGGAACAGGCGCTGGCCGGCTGGATCAGTCCGGAACGGATCGCGCAGGCGCTCAAGGACGGCATGCTGGGCGGCTAGGCTGACTGAAGCCGCGGGAGAAAATGGCATGGCCGCGAACGGGAATTCCCAGGTCACGGTGGAAGGGCACGCTGAGGTCGCGGTTCTGCTCATCGACAATCCACCCGTCAACGCATTATCGGATGCCCTGCGCTGCGAACTCATGCAGGCGCTCGACGAGGTACAGGCGAACGGCACTTTTCGTGCCGCGGTGATTGCCTGCGCGGGACGCACCTTCATTGTCGGTGCCGACATCACGCAGTTCGGCACGCGGCGGGAAATCCCCACCTATCGCCTTGCGGCGCGTATTGCCGACATGCCGATACCCATGGTGGCGGCGCTGCACGGCACGACGCTGGGTGGCGGGCTGGAAGTGGCATTGGGATGCCATGCAAGGGTGATGGCCAGTGATGGTTTTGTTGGCCTGCCGGAAGTCAGGATCGGCCTGATTGCGTCGGGTGGCGGCACGCAACGCCTGACCCGCCTCGCCGGTCCGCTGGTCGCGCTCGATCTCATCTCCACGGGCCGGCAGGTGCAGGCCGATGAGGCGTTGCGGCTCGGGCTGGTCGATGTCGTCGCCGACGATGTGCGTGCCGCAGCCATCCGGCATGCCAGGCAACTGGCGGTCACCGGAGAGCGGCGGCGCATCGCGGATCGTTCGTTCGATGCGTCCGAAGTGGCCGAGTTCAAGGTGAGGGCACAGCAGGCCAGGACGCGCGCTGGCGGGGCGCTGGCCATGTGCTGCGGGATCGACGCCATCGAGTTTGCGCTGAGCCACACACTGGATGAAGGCGTTGCGCTGGAGCAGCGCCTGTCGGTGGAAACCCATGCCAGCCCGCAATCGCATGCCATGCGTTATCTGTTCAATGCCGAGCGACTGGCGGTCAACCTGCCGACAGAGGAACGTCCGCCAGCCATTCGGCGGGTGATGGTCGTGGGCCGCAGCGACGCGGCGCAACACTGGGTGGACGCGATACGCAGGGCGGGGCTGGCTGCGCAGGGGATGTCAGTGCCGGCATTGGCTGGCGCAGCACCCGATTGTGATCTGATCATTCTCTGTCAGGATGCGGTGGAGGGACTGGAGGGTGTGGGTTGCGTGTTGCGCCAGTCGGATAAGCCGCCCGTGGTTGCGCTGGCACTGCCACTGGGCACTGCAGCGCCCGCGCAGCATCCGGACAACATCGCGCCAATGCTGCTGCGTTATGCCGAACCATTCACGCAGCACCGACTGCTGCAGATCGAGCCGGGAGACGGCGCATCCGCGGGGTTGCTGGCCTCCCTGCTGAGATTCGGGCGGAACATCGGCCGCGCGGCCATTTGCACTGAAACCGGGGCCGAGGTTGTCGCCGGCAGAATGGTGGCTGCCGGTCGCCAGGTGCTGGGCAGCGCGCGACGTCGTGGCGCAGCGGAGTCGGAACTCGCTGCGCTGGAGCGCTATTGCGGTCTGCTGACTGTGCAGTCAATGTCATCCGCGGCGGGGGCATGGCCGGTTTCAGGTGACACGGCGCGCCATGTGCTGGCCGTGATGGTGAACGAGGGCGCGCGGATTCTCTCGGAGGGGCGGGTGGCGCATGCCGCGCTGATCGACCTGATCCTCGTGCATGCCTGCGGCTATCCGGCTTGGCGCGGCGGCCCCATGTACGAGGCGGATGCAATGGGGGCTGCACAGTTGTTGGAGGCGCTCGGCGAAGTGAAGGCTTTGCACGGCGACCTGGGTTCGCCTGCGGATGCCTTGCTGTTGCGTCTGGCCGATGAGGGCGGTTTGTTCAGGGACTTCAGGCGCGTCGAGTCTGTTCGGTGATGCGGAACGACGTGACAATGCGTTGAGTTCTATACTTCGCTCCCGTGCACCTTTGTGCCCAACCTGGGGTGTTACCTGTTACCTGTTGCGTGAGACGGTCTGCAATGTCTTGTCAGTGAGTGTCGTTCAATCAATCGGGAAAGTGCAAGCATGAGCAAAGCAGGTGCAGTCAGCGTAATTTTTGTACAGCCGATGCAGGTGATGCATGGGCACTGAGGAGGGGACATTGAAGCCGCCGAGCGGACCGATGGCCGGCATACGCGTGCTGGATCTGACCCAGTTCATTCTCGGACCGGTGGCGACGCAGATTCTGGGTGACATGGGCGCGGACATCATCAAGGTGGAGGCACCACAGGGCGATCAGAATCGCTACATCGGCCCTGCGCCCATACCGGGGATGGCGGCGCTGTACCTGGGCATGAACCGCAACAAGCGCAGCGTGGTGCTCGACCTCAAGAGCGCGGCGGCGATGGCGGTGCTGATGCGCATGGTGAAGCAGGCCGATGTGTTTGTGCACAGCCTGCGTCCCAGCGCCGCGGAGCGGCTTGGGATTTCCTACGCCAGGATCGCTGCGGAAAATCCCGGCATCATTTATGCGAGCGCGCCGGGCTACCGTTCCGACGGCCCGTTGAAGGATCGCCCCGCCTACGATGATGTGATCCAGGGCGAAAGCGGCATCGCCGACATGAACATGCGGGCATCCGGTCAGCCGCGCTACATGCCCACCGTGATTGCCGACAAGTTCTGCGGCTATGTACTGGCCTCATCAATATCGATGGCGTTGTTTCATCGACAAAAGACCGGCGAGGGGCAGTCCGTTGAAGTGCCGATGCTTGAGACCATGCTGACCTTCAACCTGGTGGAACACCTGTGGACCGGCAATTTCGGCGATCCCATGGGGCCCCTGGGTTATGACCGTGCCATGATGGCCGAGCGGCGACCGTTCGCAACGGCGGACGGGCATATCTGCCTCATGGCCACCACGGATATTCAGTGGCACAAGCTCTTTGATGCCATGGGGCGCAGCGAACTCAGGACCGACGCGCGTTTTGGCAGCGTCGCCGCTCGTTCGCAGCGATTCTCCGAGCTGTACGGCATCGTCGCCAGCGAAATGCCCAAGCGCTCCACGCAGGAATGGCGAAAACTGCTGGATGCGGCGGATATCCCCAATTCGGCGGCCAAGCGGCTGGCCGATCTGCCCAGCGATCCCTATCTCGTCGAGACAAACTATTTCAAGCACTACAACCATCCCGAGGCGGGGCCGCTCGTGACCACGAGTATCCCGGTGAAGTTTTCCAAAACGCCGGGAGAGATACGCACGCCGCCGCCCTGCCTGGGCGAGCATACGGACGAGATTCTGGCCGAGTTTGGCTTGACCCCGACGGAGATTGCCGGGCTGAAATAAGGTGCAGCGCTGTGGCATTGAGCCTGAACATTCGGGCTTGGAGGCAGGAATTTAACGAGGAGGGTAAGCCATGCGTGTAATGAAATTGCTTTTGCAGTGTACGGTCGCCATTGCGATGACGGTTCCGGAATGGGCATTTGCACAACGTTCGCCGGCGGAGGGGTTTCCATCCCGGCCGGTGACCATGGTTTATCCTTTTGCCTCGGGTGGCCCCGGCGACAATGAATTCCGCCTGTACGCAGACCGCCTGCTGGCCAATCTGGGCCAGCCCTTCGTTGTTGACTTCAAGCCTGGCGCGGCAGCCACCATCGGCATTGCTTATGTGCTCAAGGCGGCGCCGGACGGCTATACGCTGCTGGCGCCGAATGCCGGCATCACCGTGATTCCGAATTTCTATCCCGCGTTCAATGAGAATGTCATCAAATCGCTGGTGCCGGTGACCCAATTCAGCAAGTCCTATACGGGTGTTCTGGTCAGCCAGGCGGTATTGCCCAAAGTGCAATCGCTGCAGGACCTGCTGGACTATGCCAAGGCCAATCCCGGCGGGCTCAATTGCAATACCGCCGGGGCAGGTGGCATTACGCACACCGTCTGCGTTGCGCTGGCAACTGCCATGAATATCAAGATCACGCCGGTGCACTACAAGGGCGTGGCGCAGGGGCAGATCGATCTGATCGGCGGGCGCACCCAGGTGTCCGGCGGCACCCTGTTTGCCGCGATGCCCAATATCAAGTCCGGCAAATTGCGCGTCATCGCCATTCTCGGTCAGGATCGCTCTCCCCTGATGCCGGAGATCAGGACGTCGCATGAGCAGGGATATAACGTCGAGTTTCCGGTCTGGCAGGGGGCCTTCGCGCCACCGGGCACGCCGCAGCCGATTATTGAAAAGCTGAGTGCGGAGTTTGGCAAGGTGGTCCGGATGCCGGAAGTGATCAGGCAACTGGAGATGCTGGGCAATGCGCCGGTGGCGAGCACACCGGCGCTGTTTCGTGCCAAGGTCGCCAGTGAATTGGCCTACTGGAAGAAGATTATCATGGAGAACGACATCAAGGCGGAGAATTAGCAATGACCCGAATCAGGTCCGTATTGCAACTCGCTGTCGCACTCGCCGCCGTTTTGAGTATGGTCATTCCTGAGGAGGTGCTGGCGCAACGAACAGCGGCGGTTGGCTATCCGTCGAAACCGGTCACCGTGGTCTATCCATTTGTGGCAGGCGGGCCTGGAGACAATGAATTCCGGCTGTATTCGGACAAGCTGATGGTGAGCCTCGGCCAGCCCTTTGTCCTGGATTTCAGGCCGGGGGCTGCGGCCAGCGTTGGCACCGGTTATGTGCTGAAGGCTGCACCCGATGGCCATACTCTGCTGGTCACCAATGCCGGGATCACCGTTTTCCCCAATTTTTATCCGGTGATTAACGACACTGTCATTAAAACGCTGGAACCCATTACGGAATTCAGCAAGTCGTACAGCGGCGTTATCATGAGCCCGGCCGCGCTGCCCAATGTGCAATCCCTTCAGGATCTGCTCGCTTACGGCAAAGCCAATCCCGGAGTGCTGAATTGCAATACGTCCGGGGCAGGCGGCATTACCCACACCGTCTGCGCGGCGCTCGCCAGCGCAATGAATCTGAAGATCACGCCGGTGCACTACAAGGGTGTGTCCCAGGGGCAGATCGATCTGGTCGCCGGGCGGACCCAGGTATCGGGAGGAAGCTTGTTCGCTGCCATGCCCCTGATCAAGTCCGGCAAGTTGCGGGTCATTGCGATCCTCGGGCCGGATCGTTCGCCGCTGATGCCGGACCTGAAAACCTCGCATGAGCAGGGTTACAACGTTGATTTCCCTGTCTGGATGGGGTCTTTTGCACCGCCAGGCACGCCGCAGGCCATCGTCGAAAAGTTGAATGCGGAATTTGCCAAGGCGGTCCGGGCGCCTGATGTGATCAGGCAATTGGAGGCCCTGGGCAGTGTGCCGGTAGCCAGTACGCCTGATGCATTTCGTGCAAAGATTGTCAGCGAACTGGCCTACTGGAAGAAGATCATTCAGGACAACGGAATCAAGGCGGAAAACTAGACTGTCGCCCGAAAGGAGCGCAGCGTATTCCGGGGGTGATTGCAGATAACAGTCGCACCTGCATTCCATTTCATTCCATCCGGGCTACGTAGCGGATTTGGATGATTAGCGAATACAACGTCAACTCGGAGAATTGGCTATGGGCCGAATCAAATCTGTATTGCGACGTATAGCAGCACTCGCCGCGGTTGCGAGCATTGTCGTTCCA
>CANKAJ010000085.1 GCA_947479645.1 Betaproteobacteria bacterium
CCACCCTGTCCGGGTTGCAAACCGCGGCGGGCCGGGTCTTCGTGCGGTTGCGTGATATGGCGGTAGCGAGCACCGATCCGTCCTTGAAGACCCTACTGGTCCATAAAGCGTCCCTGGTGCCTCGGGCCATCGACCACGCGCTGCAGGCCGCGCGAACCCGTTCCTGAACTCAAGGAAGGCCCATCAGTTTCTCCTGTGAAGTTCGAGTCGGACGGGAAAGATTGATTGTAGGGGGAACGGCGGCATGGCGTTCAACCGCGCATACGCGCGATGCGCCCAGCCGAGCAGCGCTGATCGATGTCGCGCGCCCAGCGATAGTGGAACATCCACCAGTTGCCCCATTCTTCACGGCGCACCATCGAAGCGCCCATCGAACCGCATTTACAGGGGGGCGACCAGGATGGTATTCTTGTATTACCGCAATACACAAGGAGCCGTCATGGCCGTTTCAGTCCGTCTCGACCCGGTGATAGACGCCAAACTGACTCAGCAGGCCAATCTGCTTGGCATTACCAAATCGGATTTCATCAAGGACGCCATTGAGCGCGTTCTCGGCATAAAGAACCCAGCCACGCTGCTGCGCGAAGTGCGCAGCGGCGGCAAACTTGGAAGGCGGGACGCTTCGGCTAATGTTTCGCGCTTGATGAAGACGAAACTGCGTGCGCAACGTCCTGATTGACGCCGGCCCCCTGATCGCGCTATTTGCCGTCGACGACGCGCATCACGTCCGCTATGACCGCCTCGTTGCTGAATCGGCGGAGAGCGGCTTGCGGTTGGTCACCACCTGGCCGTGTGTGGTCGAGGCCTCCTACATACTTGAGGCGCCGCTGCGCTTCGAACTGCTGGAGTGGATCGAGCGCGGCGGTGTCCAGGTGTTTCCGTTCGACACGCCCGCTCTCGCAGTGATGCTTCCATGGATGCGCCGCTACACCGAAAAAACCAAACGCGACATGGATCTCGCCGATGCCTCGCTGCTCTGGCTCGCGAATGAAAGCGGGTTGCGCGAAATCATGACGTTGGATGTGAAGGACTTCGCGCGCTACCGCCTGCCCGACGGGGAAGCACTGGCATTGCTCTGATTCGGCTTTGGAAAGGCATGGTTATTATGATATCAATCATTACAAAAAATGCATAATAATAGACAATCATTAATTAAAATGATTACATTAATATTCGAACCACGCCTGCTCCACCGCGCCCTGCCTGAGCGCGAGAATGTCGCGCATTTTGGCAGTCGCGCGTAGTGCTTTGATCTTGCGCGAAGCGTGGGCAGGGATATGGCGGTCCGCGGTCTTGACAGAAGCGGGGCTGGCGGCCAACATCGATCGTCGCGCATCAACCTGAATTCACCTGAGGAACCGTCCATGACCGCAACGATGTCCGTATTCGACCCGATCGCGCCCTACCGAGTCAACGCTGAGCAGAAGTACACCACGTTGAATGACCTCAAGGGCAAGGTGGTGGGCTTCGTCGACAACACCAAGCCCAACTTTGATCACCTGATCGAAGACCTGGCCGAAGTGCTGAAGAGCCAGTACGGCGTCGCCTCGACTCTGAAATTCAAGAAGCGCCAGGCCTCCGTGCCCGCCGGCGATGCGGTCATGCAGGAGTTGCTGGAGAAATGCGATCTCGTCATCACCGGCTCCGGCGATTGAGGGTCTTGCACGTCGTGGAGTGTCCACGACAGTGTAGAGGCAGCCAAGCGCGGCCTGGCGACGGTGACGGTGTGCTCCACCGCCTTCGAGACGCTGGGGCGCGCCCAGTCCAAGGGACTGGCGCATCCTGATCTGCCCATCGCGCTGGTGCCGCATCCCTTTGGCGCGATCAAGCGCGAGGCCATACGTGAACAGGCGCTGAGAACGGCTTATGACATCGCGTACCTGGTGTCACCGGCGGCCGCCCCTGCGGCATCCAAGCTCGTCACCAATCTGCGCGCACCGACCATACAACTTGCCGATGATATCGAAGCGGTCAACCGGCATTTTCGCGAGCAGCGCTGGACCGATGGCTTTCCCGTCATTCCACCCACGCGCGAGCGGGTGGAGCGCATGCTGGGTTGCACGTCGCGCAAGGTCGATGATGTCATCGGGCTCGTTGCCCCGGGCTATGGCGCTGCAACGGTTGAGCGGATCGCCATCAATGCCGTCATGGCGGGCTGTGACCCGGAATATCTGCCGGTACTGATTGCCGCGGTGGATGCCATTGCGGCGCCACAATTCAACCTGCAGGGCATACAGGCCACCACCAATCCGGTGGCGGCGTGGCTCATCGTCAATGGACCTATCGCCAAACGGCTGGGCATGAATGCGGGTGCCAACTGCCTTGGGCAGGGCAACTGGGCCAATGCCACCATGGGGCGGGCATTGCGGCTCATCATGCAGAACATCGGGCGCGCCATGCCCGGCGAGATGGATCGCGCAACGCACGGTTATCCGGGCAAGTATTCGTTTTGCTGCGCTGAAAACGAGGATGAGAGTCCCTGGGAGCCACTGCATGTGGAACGAGGCTTCAAACCGCAGCAGAGCACGGTGACTGTGGTCGGTGCCGAGGGCATCGTCAATATGAACACTCGCACCAAGATCGTCAGTGAAGTCATACGTGTGTTTGCGCAGTCCATGCCGCGGCCGGCCGGCAATGATTACCGCACCGGTGGCCAGCCCTGGATCGTGCTGTGCCCGGAGTACGCGGAAATACTCAGAGGCGGCGGCTTGAGCAAGGCCGAGGTCAAGCGCCTGATCTGGGAGCAGTCCAAGCTGCCGGCGTCGAAACTGGCTGCCATTGACTTCGAGCTGGTGCAGCACGCGCGCCGTGCCGAACTGGGTGAGGTCACGCGAGATACCATGATCCCCGCATGCGCGTCGCCGGCGGAACTGGGCATTCTGGTCACTGGCGGCCCGGGCACGCATTCGGCTTATGTGCAGAGCTTCGGGAATACGCGTTCGGTTACTCGTGAAATCATTTGATTTGAGGACTCGGTTGCCTATGAATACCTTTACTCTGATGTCTGCCCTGGTCGGCAGCTTGCTGGCCGCGACAATGCTGAGCAGTTATGCGTTAGCACAAGTCTTTCCGAGCAAGCCGGCGCGCATCGTCGTGCCGTTTCCGCCCAGCGGCCCGGTCGACATTGCGGGGCGTCTGATTGCGCAGAAGCTGGCCGACAGTTCCGGACAGACCGTCATAGTCGATAACCGGGCCGGGGCGGGTACCATCATTGGTACGGAGATCGTGGCCAAGTCGGCGCCCGACGGCCATACGCTGCTGATCGGCACATCGCAGATCGTGGTGAATCCCGCGGTGTATGCCAAGCTTCCCTACAACACCATGACCGACCTCGCGCCGGTGACGCAGATCAGTTCACAGCCCTATATGCTGACGGCACATCCCTCGCTTCCGGCGAAGAACTTCAAGGAGATGCTGGTGCTTGCCAGGGCCAGACCCGGCGGATTGCATTGCGCGTCGGCCGGCATCGGTTCGGGCAACCACCTGACCTGCGAACTGCTGAACAAGATGGCCGGGACCCAGATCACGCACATTCCCTACAAGGGGTCGGTCGCGGCAATCAACGACGTGGTGGGTGGTCAGGTCGAGATGGCGTTTTCCAATGCCATGGCCGTCATCGGCAATGTCAAGGCGGGCAAGCTGCAGCCGCTGGCGATGACGAGCAGGCAGCGCGTGGTGATGCTGCCCGAGGTGCCTACCGTGGCCGAGTCCGGCTTCCCCGGATTCGAGGCTTCGGTCTGGTTCGGCGTATTCGTCGCAGGCGCCACGCCGCAGGAATTGATACGGCGCATTGCGCAGGAAGTAGGACGCGCGCTGCGCCAGCCGGATGTGAGCAAGGTGTTTACCAGCGAAGGCGGTGACGTCATCGCCAGCACGCCGGAACAATTTTCGGAATACGTGAAATCCGAAATGGTGAAATGGACCGAGGTCGTCAAGCACGCCGGGATCAAGGCGGAGTAATCATTGCGAAAATTCAATCCAGCGTAATGCCGGCGTCCTTGATCAGTTTGCCCCATTTCACCTGATCCGATTTGAAAGTGCCTGTGCAAGCGACGAGGCACTCCCCAGCATGGATAGCACGATGGCAAGGACGAGGGCCTGGATATTGCCAAAGCACATCATCATTGGGGGTCTTCCAACCGGGACAATGGTGAGGGACACTCAATTAGTGTATTGCGAGAATGCGACGATAGCCAACGCAAGCGCCGATAGCCTTCAAGGGTGGTACTACAGATTACAGAACGTCAACTCAAACTCGACATCCGAGTCGGCCAGTTTGGGCCGCGGTTCGGTACTGAAGACGGTGAAGCGCACGTTGAGTGCATATTTGTTGGCGCTGGTCTCAGGAACGTATTGAACGCTGCGAGGAAGCCTTATTCTCACCATTTGTGAGGTCTTGCCGCCCAGCATTTGCGAGAAGACCCCTTGTGCCGCAATCTGTTTGACTGGCTTGCCGCCTTCGCGCAGCAACTTGAGTACGAGGGCGGTGCCGTCGAGCAGCGGATAGAGCGGTGTGATCCATGCGGCGAGATCAGCGCTGCGTGTGGCGCTGTCGCGGTGCAACCAGTAATGGTAGGAAGGCAGGTCGAATTCGCAGGCGCCACCGGGAATGCTGGTGCGCTGCTTGATGCTCATCAGCCATTCGTTTTCGCGCAGATACTGACCGATCTTGCCGGTCATCTTGAACAGTGCGCTGAGGGCCTGCTCGACTTCGGAGATCACTTTTGCAAGCGCGGTCTGCTCCACGCCGGGGTTGCTGCGAAATGACATCAGCACCTGCTTTTGCCGTTCCAGTTCCTGCAGCAGATCGGATTTCAAATCGGCGCGGCTGGCCACTTCCACGATTTCAAACAGCGTGAGCAGCACCATATGATGGTCGAGCGCATCCGATCGCGAAAAAAAATGAGCAGAGCGTTCGAACAAATCCTCAAGGCGCAATAGCGTGCGGATTTTTTCGGTTAGCGGATATTCGTAAACGATCAAAGGGTTTTCGCTGGTGGCTGGAGCGTGGCTGGCGGCGTGCAGGTGTGGGGATTCTCGCCCATTCATATGCCGGCTGCCTAGCCCCCCCGCCGTATTTACCGTCGATGTGGTGTTTGTCGAGGTCGGTATCGCTTCATCTGCCGGGGCAGCACGGGCGGCCTCCTGATACTGCTTGTGAAGGGCTGCGACAGTCAACTCAAGGTCTGCCAGTGTTCCGGTATTCAATATGGTTTCCGTCGCCCTGGCCAGCCGTTCGGTCCTGGAAGCCTGTGTTGCCATGATGGCATGGACCTGCGCTACCTCCAGGCCGCTTCTGCTGACCACGCGATTCACCTGAACCTCTTCAGGGCAATCCACAACCAGGGCGCGCTGATAAGGGCCGCTGAGCGCGGGTTTCTCGAATAGCAGCGGGACCATCAGGATGGCATATGGACTGGATGCCGCTGCCAGGCGTCGATCCGCTTCGGCTCGAATCATCGGGTGCAGTATGGCTTCAAGGCGTAATTTTGCGTCCGGATCGCTGAAGGCCAGCGCGCGCATGCGTGCCCGGTCCAGGGCACCCTCCGGGGTAACGAATTCCGGGCCGAAATCATCTCGAATCGCAGTCATCCCGGCGCCACCTGGCGCCGTCAGTTCGTGTGCGATGGCGTCAGCATCGACGACTGTAATGCCGCGCTGTGCAAACATGTCGCCAACGGCGCTTTTGCCGGAGCCGATGCCACCAGTAAGTCCTACGACGTAAGGCATCAGGCGAACCTCGACCATATCAGGTCTGAAATTTGACGGCCCCAGAACAACGCGATGATGCCGGCGGCGCCGAGGTAGGGGCCAAATGGAATGGGGACTTCGCGGCCGCGCCGCGCCAGGACGATCAGCCCGATTCCGATAATCGAACCAACCAGCGATGAAAGCAGAATGACCACTGGCAACAGCGCCCAGCCCAGCCATGCACCGATTGCCGCGAGCAGTTTGAAGTCGCCGAATCCCATGCCTTCCTTGCCAGTGGCCAGTTTGAACAACCAGTACACGCTCCACAGGCAAAGGTAGCCTGCGGCTGCACCGATGACGGCGGTGCGCAGGTCAACGAAGGTTCCTCCAAGGTTGACCAGAAGACCGAGCCACAGGAGTGGCAACGTCATGGAGTCAGGCAGCAATTGGGTGTCAAAGTCGATCATGCTTGCGGCCAGGATGGTCCAGATAAAAACCATGGCCCCGGCCGCGGCAAAGCCTGGACCGAAATGCCTGGCACAGTAAGCCGCGCTCAAACCTGCTGTCAGTTCAATAATCGGATAGCGCAGGCTGATGGTCGTCTTGCAAGCAGAACAGCGGCCTCGCAACCATACCCAGGACAGGACCGGAATGTTCTCAAGCGCGGTAATTTGATGGCCGCAGCCAGGGCAGCGCGAGCGCGGCAGGGCGAGGCCGAGCGGTTCTGTTTGAGGGGGGGATTCTCCGCGCAATTCCGCGCATTGGGCATGCCAATCATGTTCCATCATTTTCGGCAGGCGATAGATGACCACGTTCAGGAAGGAACCGACAGCGAGTCCCACCAGCAGCGCGACCCATGGAAACACTGCTGGCGACATTAGCTGGGTGAAGGTTTCGGACATCGGCCTTTCTTCTTATCGGGTATGACGAACAAGCTGACGAAAGGCCTGCATAATCAGGCTGAATCTACTCGCGCAGTTCCGGGTGTCCGAAGCATATTCAAACGGGCTTGAGGATCGCGCGGAGCTAAACAACGACATATCGGCCTGAAAACACAGACCGCTAAACTGCCTGGCCGAGCTTGAAGATCGGCAAATACATCGCAATCACCATGCCGCCGATCAGAGTGCCCAGCACCACCATGATGAGTGGTTCCATCAGAGAGGACAGGGCTTCAACCGCGTCATCGACTTCCTGTTCGAAGAAGTCGGCGACTTTGGACAGCATTGAGTCCAGGGCGCCCGATTCTTCGCCAATTGAAACCATCTGAATAACCATATTGGGAAACAGATTGGAGTTCTGCATTGACACCGTCAGGCTGGTGCCGGTACTGACTTCCGCCTGAATTATCTTGGTTGCAGACTGGTAGACCCAATTGCCTGAAGCGCCACCCACAGAATCCAGCGCCTCGACCAGGGGTACTCCAGCGGCGAACATGGTGGCTAGGGTTCGCGTCCAGCGCGCAATGGTTGAAATTTTTACCAAGTGGCCGAATACCGGCGCCTTGAGCATCAGACGATCCATGAAAATCTGCACAGCCTGGGACCGCTTCCAGGACTCCAGAAAACTGTAGACCCCGCCGCCGATGCCGGCAAAGATGAGATACCAGAACTTGACGAACCAATCGGATATCGCCATCACGATAAGTGTCGGTGTAGGCAGGTCTGCGCCAAAACTGGTGAATACCTGCTTGAACGCCGGGATGACGAAAATCATGATGACCGCGGTAATGACGAACGCGACGACGATAATGGCGATCGGGTAGAACAATGCCGCCTTGATCTTGGATTTGATCGCAAGCGTCTTTTCCTTGTAGACGGCCAGTCGATCAAGCAGGGTTTCGAGAATACCGGCTTGTTCACCTGCAGCAATCAGGTTGCAGAACAACTGATCAAAGAGTAATGGGTACTTGCGAAATGCCCCAGCCAGTGAATTGCCGGTTTCGACCTCGGTTTTGAGTTCCATCAACAGCCTTGCCACTGCCGGGTTGGAATGTCCCTTGCCAACGATATCGAATGCCTGCAGCAGGGGAACCCCGGCCTTCATCATGGTGGCCATCTGGCGAGTGAACAGCGCGACGTCTTTTTCGCCGACGGATCCGCCGCTGGTTTTTTGCTTTTTGACTTTGCTGACCGTGATGCCCTGGCGGCGAAGCGTAGTCCGCACCAGCGCTTCTCCGCCCGCGCGCATGTCGCCCTTGACTGTCTTGCCACTCTTGTCTTTGCCTTCCCAGGCAAAATTAAGTTCTTTTATTTTTGGCTTTGCCTGGCCAGCCATTGCGGTCGCCATGGATATCCCCTAATGCCTTGATGCGGGGTCCATCAAGGACCCTCGAACGGCAGAATCATGCATCGCCCAAGAGCTTTTGTAAAGTCTGCAAATTCACTTATAACAGTTTGAACTATGTGAGAAATTACCGATTTCATGCGGTTTTTTCCGGTTTGTGCGATCGGTTTCTTGTTGGGCACACTTTATTTTCTCAAATCTTGATCGGCTGAATTTGAGCAGTTCCCAATCTCAGATTGCATCGCTTTCGGGCAGGTGGGGCTTGAATAGGCGTACCGTTTTGATGACACGGTCTTGGGTTTGCACAATTTCCATCGGGACTGCGCCAATCTTGACAGACACGCCCGACTCGGGGATGTCCTGCAGGTACTCCAGTATCAGGCCGTTCAATGTCTTGGGACCGTCGAGGGGCAGTGATAACCCGAGCTTTCGATTGATTTCACGCAGCGTAGAGCTTCCTTCCACCAGTGCGCTGTGCTTGTCTGTCTGAGTGTCCCAGTTGATTCTGGTGTTGTGCATGGGCGCGGTGGTGGTGAATTCGCCAATGATTTCCTCGATGATGTCTTCCAGGGTGACCAATCCCTGCAATTCGCCATATTCATCGACCACCAGTGCAAATCGCTGCCGGTTTTCCTGGAAAAACTGTAGTTGCGCCAGCGCCGCGGTCGCGGCGGGTACGTAATAGGGCTCTGTCAGGATTTCCTCCAGCCCTGGCTTGTCCAGTTCACCGGAATGCATGGGACGCAGCGCCCGTCGCAAATGAAGTATGCCGGCAACGTTGCCCATTTCACCGCGGTAGACCAGCAGACGCGTGTGGTAGCTGCTGGCCATCTGGGTCACGATGGTCTCCAGGGAGGCGTCAAGATCAATGGCCTCAATCTGGGCTCGCGGCGTCATCACGTCTTCAACAGTAATGGCTTCGAGATCGAACATGTTGATCAGGATGCTCTGGTGTTTCTTCGGCATGAAATGGCCGGATTCGAGAACTAGCGAGCGCAGTTCTTCGCGGGTCAGCCTCTGAGAATGGCTTTCGGCGCGCGGTTTCAAGCGAGTGATAAACAGCAGGCAAGCGACGAACAGGTTGACAAACCAGACGATGGGGTAAAGCACACGCAGCATCGGGGCGAGCACATAAGAGGCCGGAATTGCAATGCGTTCGGCATAAGCGGCGCCGATCACCTTCGGCGTGATTTCGGAAAACACCAGGATAAGAAACGTGACGCCGACAGTACCCAGTCCCAGCGCAATCTTGTCGTCACCGAAAAGTTCGATGGTAATTACGCCAACCAGCGTCGCCGCCGCGGCGTTGATAAGGTTGTTGCCGAGCAGGATGACGCCAAGCAGTTTGTCAGTCTTGGCCAGTAATTCGGCAGTGATCTTGGCGCCCTGGCTCCCCAGCCGGACCATTGCCTTGAGTCGATAGCGATTGATCGCCATCATGCTGGTTTCAGCTATGGAGAAAAATCCGGACATCACAAGCAGCAGGGCCAGTGCAGCGAGTGACCAGCCTATCGAAGTGTCATCCATGGTTTCAATCGAATTCGTGTAGGCGCTTGGCGCAAGGGAGCGGCCTGCGGCGAGGGTCAGTTCAGCGACTTTTGCAGTATGACTTCAAGCACAAAACGGCTGCCGACGTAGGCCAGCAGCAAAGAGATGAATCCGGCCAGCGTCCAGCGAAGCGCCACTCGTCCGCGCCAGCCATGCAACGCTCGGCCAGTGAGTAGTGCTGCAAAGATCAGCCACGAAACGACTGCAAATACCGTCTTATGATTGAATTTAAGCGCTTGGCCGAATACGGCTTCCGAGAAAATTGCCCCCGTGGCCAAAGTCAGTGTCAGTAGTACAAAACCAATGCCAATCACGCGGAACAACAGCGTTTCCAGCGTGAGTAGCGGGGGGAGACTGGAAAATGGGCCCGCCAGCGCGCCATTGTCAGCCAGGGCGCCCGCCGCGCCACCATGCAGGCGGCGTTCGACCAGTGTCATCAGCAGTGAGTGCAGTGCCGCAATTGTGAAGAGCCCGTAGGCCAGCATGGCCAGTGCAAGGTGCAGTCGAAACTCGAGGCTGTTCGTATAAGGCGGGCTGGGCAGCCCCGGGAAGATTGCCGGCAGGGGTGCGCAAACAGCAGCCAGCCCCAACACCAGCGGCTGCATTCCCTCCAGTCGAAGGTACAGGCTTTCCACCCAGTAAAGCGTCACAGTCAGCCAGAGCGTCGCCGACAGCGCCTGGCCAAAGCCGAAACGAAGCTCAGGAGTGGCGAACAGGGAATTCCAAAGCAGAAAGGTGTGCAGCAACAACGGAGCCAGTATGGCAATCCGTTCCATCTGAGTCAGCGCGGACGAACTGCGAACCCGCCAGCGCGTGTTCCACAGGTGACCGGCCAGTGCTGCATACAGAATGGCGGTGAGGGCGTGGAGTAGAATGGGCTCCATATGACGGAGTCTATCATTGTGCTTCGCTGGTGCGCGCAGAAGCCTGCTTTTTGCGCCGGTAAAAGCGGCAGGCGATGCCCGGGAAAGATTGGAATATCCCTTTAATTTCAACTGACGTTCGACGATACGCAGATCCTTAAGAGTTCAATTGCCCATGTTAGATAACCTGACCCAGCGCCTATCGCGTGTAATCAAGACCGTTCGGGGTGAAGCTCGAATTACCGAAGCCAACGTCCAGGAGGCGTTGCGCGAGGTGCGCATGGCACTGCTGGAGGCTGACGTAGCGCTGCCAGTGGTGCGTGATTTTATTGCCAGCGTCAAGGAAAAGGCGCTGGGGCAGGAAGTAATCGGAAGTCTCACGCCGGGCCAAGCGCTGATTGGCGTGGTGCACCGGGAGTTGACTGAACTGATGGGGGGGGCCAGCGCCACACTCGATCTGGCGGTCACGCCGCCGGCTGTGATCCTGATGGCAGGCCTGCAAGGTTCGGGCAAAACCACGACCGCGGGCAAGCTGGCCAAGTTCCTGACCGAACAACTGAAAAAGAAGCCTCTGCTGGTCTCTTGCGATGTTTATCGACCGGCCGCCATCGATCAATTGCGCATGCTTGCCGAGCAGACCGGGGTGGCATTCTTTCCCTCGGACCCCTCACAGAAGCCCGCGGATATTGCCCGTGCTGCATTGGAGTTTGCCAAGACGCACTATAACGACGTTTTGATTGTTGATACCGCCGGGCGGTTGGCAATTGACGAAGCAATGATGCGTGAGATCGCTGATTTGCACAATCTGCTCAAGCCTGCCGAGACACTGTTTGTGGTCGATTCGATGCAGGGTCAGGACGCAATTAACGTTGCCAAGGTGTTCAACGACACATTGCCGTTGACCGGGATCGTGTTGACCAAGCTTGATGGTGATGCGCGTGGTGGTGCCGCCTTGTCGGTACGGCACGTTACCGGCAAGCCGATCAAGTTTGCCGGGGTCAGCGAAAAACTGACTGGTCTGGAAGCCTTCCATCCGGAGCGCATGGCTTCGCGCATCCTGGGTATGGGTGACGTGTTGTCGTTGGTGGAGGAGGCGCAGAAATCCATCGACGTCGACGAAGCCCAAAAACTTGCCGAAAAGATGAGGAAGGGCAAGGGCTTTGACCTGGAGGACTTTCGCCAGCAGATTGGTCAAATGAAAAAAATGGGCGGTGTCGCGGCGCTGATCGACAAACTGCCGGCGCAGTTTGCCCAGGCTGCTGCTGGTTCGCAGGTCGGCGATGACAAGATCAGGCGCCTGGAGGGCATCATCTGCTCGATGACACTGCAGGAGCGCACCAAACCCGAAATTCTCAAGGCCTCGCGCAAGCGCCGTATCGCTGCTGGCGCTGGCGTCTCAGTGCAGGAAGTCAATCAGCTTTTGAAGCAGTTTGACCAGATGCGGACCATGATGAAAACCATGCAAAAGGGTGGTCTGGCGCGCATGATGCGGGGAATGAAAGGCATGATGCCGGGCATGCGCTGAAGCCTGCAGATGTCTGCGGTTTTCTCCATAGACATGACTTCAGCGCACAAATCGGCGCCCATTTCGGGGAATTCGCTTTTGGTTCTAAAGGATTTTCGCAGAGGGATACGTGGCTTTACAGAAGATCAGTGAGTCGGAGGTCGTCTCAAGTGACGGTTACCGCATCACCTTCAGCGCACATACGCTGACCTATATTCTGGGTGATCGCTATTTGATCATTCCGATCGAAGCGCCTGGCGATGCCCAGGAGTTGCGTGTGCTGCTGAGCAAGTCAAGTGCCTGGATGGAGAATGGCAGGTCATGTAATAGCGAAGGAACGCTGGACATGACCATATTGCGGGCAAAAGTGTCCCATGCGCTCAGGTTTCTTGGGCGCAGTTTTTCATTCGACAGATGAGCATAACAAGGCTGGCTGTTTAATTTTCCAGTCCTGCTGTGGGCACTGCGAAAGGGCCTCAAGTCTGATAAAGCACCTGCGGTCCTGGCAACCAGCGCCAATGTCCAGGCGCCAGATCGCCGGGCAATGCCAGGGCGCCAAACATGCTGCGATGAATTGATTCGACTCGATTGGCAACGGCTGCCAGCATTCGTTTTACTTGATGATATTTCCCCTCCGTGAGTGTCAGTCGAAGGGAATGTTCGTTGATCTGCTCGCAAGCGGTGGCGCGCACAGGAGCAGGATCGTCATTCAGGATGACGCCTTCTAGTAACTGTGTTATCTGCCGGGCATCCAGCGGGTGTTTGCACGTGACCTCATAGACTTTGGGCAGATGATGTTTGGGAGAGGTCAGGCGGTGGATCAGTGCGCCATCGTCAGTCAGCAGCAACAGGCCGGTGGTGTCTTCGTCCAACCTCCCGACCGCCTGCATGTTCCGGTTGTGGAATGGTTTGGGGAGCAGGCTGTAAATGCTGGGATGATGCTTTGGTTTTTGCGAGCACTCATGGTTGGCCGGTTTGTTCATGACGATCAGTGCCTTGGCATGATAGGGCCATAACTCTCCACTGACCCCAAATTCCAGGCCCTCGGGTTCCATCTCTTGCAGAGGGTCGTCGCATATCTGGCCGGCGAGCATGAGTTGTCCGGTTGCGATAATTCTTTCGCATTCGCGTCGGGTGCCGAAGCCTTGGGAAAACAGGAGTTGCGAGACTTTCAATTTCGGTGATCTCTTGAGTGGGTCAATGGTGCATTATCAGGGTTAGCGAGGGGAAGCCAGTATATTTTGGTAGTAGTGGCTCTGAACGAGATGCTCTCTTTTGCATACATCAGGAATAATTACCTTGCAGCGCGGGTAAAAGAGTGAGGTAGGCCGGCAGGGAGTAACCGCTGAGCGGAAGCTATCCGTTATTGTAGGTAAAGTTGTTTAAAATCAGTGGACAAAATCTATTAACCGCTTTTGTGTGGTGCCTGGTTCAGGCATTTCGATGCGAGGTAATTCACTGCCATGGACCCTGTATATAACGTGGCAAACCACTCAGACACAACCAAACTTGCCTCGCAGCCCCAAAATCGCTTAGACTCGTTGTCTTTTTTCGAATTTGGGACCCAGCAATGGTAGTTATTCGACTTGCCCGCGGCGGGGCCAAAAACCGTCCGTTCTACAGCGTAGTGGTGGCCGATTCGCGCAAGCCCGCGACGGGAAGGTTTCTTGAGCGTGTTGGCTTCTGGGACGTGAAAGCGCCGGAAGGCCGCGAATCATTTCGGGTGGCGACTGACCGCATTGCGTTCTGGCGTGGCAAGGGTGCGCAACTCTCGCCAACCGTGGCGCGTCTGGTCAAGCAACACGCGCCAAAAGTAACCGCATAGTCTGGCCTCGGGTCTGAGCCGGGTAATGTCCGGGCAGGCTGGTAGCGTGACTGAAAAGGCATCTTCTTCGCGACTGCTGCTGGTGGGCAGGGTGCTCGCGCCCTATGGCATCAAGGGGTGGGTCAAGGTAGAACCTTTTACCGAGTCTCCCGAAAGCCTGAGGGCATTCGGCGAGTGGCGGGTCGGCAAGGGTGACCCGGATGAGTCCTGGCGTACAGTGAAGGTTGTGGAGAGTGCGTCGCACAGTGGTAACGTGGTGGCGCGGTTTCCGGGTTGCGAAGATCGCGATGCTGCTCTGGCTTTTCGCGGCATGGGTGTGGCGGTGGCCAGATCGACATTGCCTGAGGCCGAACAAAATGAGTTCTATCAGGCCGATCTGATCGGGCTGAAAGTGGTGAATGAAAAGGGCGAGCAACTGGGCGAGGTGTCCGGTGTGTTTTCCAATGGTGGACATGAAGTGCTGCGTGTGCAACATGCAGGTGGAGAACGGTTGATTCCGTTTGTCGCGGCAGTCGTGCTGAGCGTGGATCTTGGCTCCGCGGTGGTCAGTGTGGATTGGGAAAGCGACTGGTAGGCTGTGTTCTATCAGCGAGCAGGAGATCGCGGGTGATCCGATTTGATTGCATCACTCTGTTTCCTGAGATGTTTTCAGCAGTTGCTGAACACGGAATTACGCGGCGGGCGCGGGAACAGGGCGCCTGGGTTCTGGAATTGTGGAATCCGAGGCAGTTCACCAGCGACAATTACCACACGGTGGACGATCGGACTTACGGCGGCGGTCCAGGCATGGTTATGCTGGCCGATCCACTGACACAGGCAGTCACTGCAGCCAAGCAGGCTGCGGCAGGCGATGCAAAAGTAATACACCTGTCGCCACAGGGACGCGTGCTGGATCATGCGAAGGTGGTGGCACTGGCGCAGGAACAGCGGTTGGTGTTGCTGTGCGGACGGTATGAAGGCATTGATGAGCGTTTCATCAGCCGCCATGTGGATGAAGAGTTGTCGATCGGCGATTATGTATTGTCGGGCGGTGAACTGGCGGCCATGGTGTTGATTGATGCGGTGGTAAGGCAGTTGCCGGGCGTGCTCGGTGATGCGTTGTCTGCGGTAGAAGACTCGTTTGCTCGGAGTGGCGGATTGCTCGATTGTCCGCATTTCACGCGGCCCGAAGTGTGGGAAGGCGAGGCGGTACCCGCGGTCTTGATGAGTGGGCACCATGCGCAGATCGAGCGCTGGCGGTTGAAGCAGGCGCTGGGCAGGACCTGGCAGCGGCGGCCGGAGTTGCTGGAGCACCGTGGCATGAGCAAGGAAGAAGTAAAACTGCTGGCGGAATACCAGCAGGAGATGATGCTGATACAAAGCGGGCAGCAACATGCCGGCCGGAACAAGGACGACACGAAGCTGCAATAAATGAAACAACCTGGACCGGTACAGGTCCATGCAAGGCAGAACCAGGAGTAAGAACATGAATTTGATAGAGACTATTGAGCAGGAAGAAATTGTCCGCCTCGGCAAGAAGATTCCGGTGTTTGCCCCCGGCGATACCGTAATCGTCAGCGTGGCTGTGGTCGAAGGCGAGCGCAAACGTGCTCAGGCCTACGAAGGTGTGGTCATTGCCAAGAAAAATCGCGGCCTCAATTCCTCATTTACGGTGCGCAAGATTTCCTCGGGCGAGGGTGTGGAACGAACTTTCCAGACCTACTCACCGATGATCGCGTCCATCGAAGTGAAGCGAAAGGGTGCAGTGCGACGCGCCAAGCTTTATTACATGCGTGGACGTTCCGGCAAGTCGGCGCGTATTCGCGAAAAGATCGTCGCCCGCGAAGTGGTTGCTCCTGTTGTTGCTCCCGCTCCCGCTGCCGAGGCTTGATTCGTCACTGTCGATCGCTGCAGTGCTCGGCATAGCAAGGCTTGCCGGCATAACTGATTGAAGCACTGACGCGACAGGCATTGCACAAGGGCGCTCCGAACGGGCGCCCTTTGTGTTTGCGACGGCGCGGCCGGCATCGTCCTGTGCCAAGTCGGCAACAAGAGCGGAGGCAGGTTGTCACCGCCAGCCTGTTAAAATCACCATTCCAACCTGTCCGGATCTCTTACATGAGCGTTATTAGTCCGATAAGCGAGATCATTGCCGAGATCAAAGTCGGCCGCATGGTCATTCTGGTCGACGAGGAGCACCGTGAGAATGAGGGCGACCTCGTGCTCGCGGGTCAATTCGTGACCCCGGAAGCCATCAATTTCATGGCCCGATTCGGTCGCGGCCTCATTTGTCTGACGCTGACCGAGGCGCGTTGTCGACAATTGAATCTGGGATTGATGGTGCGTGACAATCGCTCGCCACTGGGCACGAATTTCACCATGTCGATCGAGGCTGCCACGGGAGTGACTACCGGCATCTCTGCTCAGGATCGTTCCCGCACCGTGCAGGTCGCCGTCGCGGCGAATGCGCGACCAGACGATATCGTGCAACCAGGGCATATTTTCCCGTTGATGGCGCAGTCAGGCGGCGTGCTGGTGAGAGCAGGACACACTGAAGCCGGATGCGATCTGGCAAACCTTGCCGGGCTTGAACCCGCAGCGGTGATCTGTGAGATTCTCAAGGATGACGGTACGATGGCGCGGTTGCCCGACCTGATCGGGTTTGCCGAGCAGCACCAACTCAAGATCGGCGCCATTGCCGATCTGATTCATTTCCGTAGTCAGAATGAGTCGTTGGTAAGTCGAGTATCGGAGCGCAGCATACAAACGCCTTACGGGCCATTCCGGCTGGTGGCCTATCTGGAAAAGCTGTCCAGTGCGGCGCATGTTGCGCTGGTGCGCGGCGAGATCGATCCGGCCACCGAGACGCTGGTGCGAGTGCATGAACCGCTTTCCATTGTCGATCTGCTCGACTCCGGATCTGGCGGGCATTCCTGGAGTGTGCATGATGCGCTGGCGCGCATTGCAAAAGAGGGCAAAGGGGTGATGGTGTTGTTGAATTGTGCCGAGAACACCACTCAATTGCTGGAGCGAGTTGCCCAAATATCCAGCGCGCCGGGACCGGTACGCATGAATCTGCTGACCCATGGCATCGGCGCCCAGATCCTGCGTGACTTGAATGTTGCGCGCATGCGCCTGCTGGCAGCACCGCGCAAGATGCCCAGCATGGCCGGATGGGAACTGGAAGTGGCCGGCTATGAGCAGCCCAACGGCCAACTAAGTGGAGGTCCCGCGGTGCAGCCCGTGGGAGGCAAAAGCTGATGCGTGATATCACCAGTACATTGATCGGCCAGGGCCTGCGCATCGGTATTGTCAGGGGACGCTTCAACGAAGTGGTGGGTTCCGCCATGTTGACGGCATGTCGTGCGCGATTGCTGGAACTGGGGGTGTCCGACAGCGATATCACCGTCGTTGCAGTTCCGGGTGCGCTGGAGATTCCATTTGCGCTGCAGCAGTTGGCCCTCAGCAAGCGCTTTGACGCGCTGGTGGCACTGGGCGCGGTAATCCGGGGTGAAACCTATCATTTCGAGATCGTTTCCAACGAATCTGCGGCCGGCATCAATCGCGTTCAGCTCGACAACGGCGTTCCGATCGCCAACGGCATACTGACAACCGAGAATGATGAACAGGCCGAAGTGCGCGCCAGTGTGAAGGGGCGTGATTGCGCCGAGGTCGCGGTTGAGATGGCGAATTTTGTGTCCGGGCTTCCTGAAAATATCCGTACCGTACCTGCCAAGCCTGCGCGATGAAAGAAAAATCGGCACGTCGTCGATCGCGCGAATTTGCGGTTCAAGGATTGTATGCATGGCTGGTGTCGCCAGCGGAGGCAAGCGAGATCGAGGCGCAGTTTGCAGGCACGCCGGGTTTTGACCAAATCGACCTGCCGTTTTTTTCGAAGCTCCTCGCCGGGACGATCAACACGGCGGTGGCCCTCGACGAGGCACTGCAACCGGCGCTGGATCGCAAGCCTGCGGCACTGTCGCCGGTGGAGCATGCCATCCTGCTGCTGGCGATCTACGAACTGACGAATTTTGCCGATGTGCCTTACCGTGTCGTGATCAACGAGGCAATCGAGCTGGCCAAGACCTTTGGCGGCACTGACGGACACAAGTATGTCAACGGTGTGCTGGACAAACTGGCACGGTCGTTACGACCGGATTCCGTTGCAGGAAAGAAATAGACCGCGAACCCAGGCGCGCAACCGGCATCAGATCGAACAGGCTGTTGACAATCGATTCCCGGATGGAAAAATTATCATTTCATGCCTCTGGCTTCAGAGGGCAGCATTTTTCAACAGCCCCTGATTGCGGGGGGCAAGGGCGATTGTGTCCCCCTTTTTCAACACCCTGCCACTGCCATGCCCTCCGAATTTGATCTGATCGGCCGCTATTTCTCGCGCAATTCGCCTTCCGCATTGCTGGGCGTGGGGGACGATGGCGCGCTGGTGCAACCCCGGGCGGACATGTCGCTGGTGGTATCCACGGACATGCTGCTGGAAGGACGTCATTTTCTGCCGGGGACCGATCCGAAGCGACTGGGGCACAAGTCGCTTGCCGTCAATCTGTCCGATCTGGCGGCCATGGGTGCCGACGCGCGCTGGGCCCTGCTGGCCATTGCACTTCCCGAGGCGAACGAGGCCTGGGTGGCCGGATTTGCCAAGGGCTTTTTTGCGCTGGCTGACGTGTATGGCGTGGATCTGATCGGAGGGGACACCACGCGAGGCCCCCTGGCGATTTCAGTCACCATCATGGGTGAGGTGCCGCCGAATCTTGCGTTGCGGCGTGATGCGGCACGGGCCGGCGATGACATCTGGCTGTCGGGTGCGACCGGCGAGGCGGCACTGGGACTTGCGCACATTCAAGGTCGCGTCAAGCTTGCCGCTGCCGATCTTGCGCAATGCATGACGCGCCTGGATCTGCCGGAACCACGCCTGGAACTGGGGGCACGGTTGCGGGGTATTGCGCGCAGTGCCATCGACGTTTCCGACGGCCTGCTGGCCGATCTGACGCATATTCTCCAGTCATCGGGCGTGGCTGCCGATGTGTACCTGGAGAGCGTGCCGTGTGCTGCAGCGCTGGCATCTTGCCCTGACCCGGTGCTGGCGCGTGACTGTCAGCTTGCCGGTGGCGATGATTACGAACTGCTGTTTACCGCGCCATCACATTGTCGTGCCGAGATTGATGCATTGTCGCAGGAACTCAATCTGGCGCTGACCAGGATCGGTTCCATCATTCCGGGGGAGCCCCTGGTGACAGTCAGGGATGCCAGTGGTCAGCCGGTTCCGGTGGCCCATCGTGGCTTCGATCACTTCGGTTGAGAGTTAATTCCAGATGATCGTCAGACCCAATCTAGGATTTCTGCTGGCGCATCCGGCGCATTTCATTGCGCTGGGTTTTGGCACCGGCCTGGCACCGGTCGCTCCTGGCACGGTGGGTACCGTGCTCGCATTTCCAATCTATCTGCTGCTTGCGCCTTGGCTGAACGTGCCGTGGATGCTGGGCACGATTGCCGCAATGTTCGTGCTGGGGGTCTGGGCCTGCGAACATACCGGTCGCGCCATGGGCATTTCCGATCATAGCGGCATGGTCTGGGATGAAGTCGTTGCCATGCTGCTGATACTGGTCATCGTGCCGGCGGGCACGCTCTGGTGGACGGCGGCGTTCTTCCTGTTCCGTTTTTTCGATGTCTTCAAGCCGCCCCCCATCCGATATTTCGACCAGACCATCAAGGGTGGTTTTGGCGTCATGTTTGACGACCTGCTCGCGGCGTTTTATACATTGCTTTCCCTGGCCATTTTTCACCGGATTTTTCCGGGGGCCTTGAACTGATGACGAGGTGACGTAAATGCCCCATGACACACTGACAACGCTATCCACCCTGGTAGGTACCAGGCTCAAGGCAAAAGGCTTCATGCTGGGCACAGCCGAGTCCTGCACTGGCGGGTGGGTCGGCCAGGCGCTGACGGCCATTTCCGGCAGTTCGGACTATTACGGCTGCGGTTTCATCACCTATTCCAATAGTGCCAAACACGAAATTCTCGGGGTCCCGTCGTCATTGCTTGAGCAGTTCGGCGCAGTCAGTGAGGAAACGGCGCGGGCCATGGCCGCGGGTGCGCTGGTGCATGCCAAGGCCGATATCGCGCTGGCCATTACCGGCGTGGCGGGCCCCGGCGGGGGATCGGGGCGCAATCCGGTCGGCACGGTGTGTTTCGGCTGGGCCATGAAGGGCAGTGAGCCCCAGAGTGCAAGAAAGCATTTTGATGGCGATCGTGATGCGGTTCGTCGCCAGTCGGTCATTTTTTCCCTGCAGGGCGTGCTGGAGAGGCTGGAATAGGCCACGGCGCTATACTGACTCATCAGCAACCCTCGTCAAAGGCAGACTACGCATGAGAAGCTTGACCGGCACCGCAGTTCACGACGGGTTGCGCAATGGGTATGGCTATCTGGCGCACCTCATCTGCGTGATTGCGCTGTGCGGCCTGGCATCCGGGGTGCAGGCGCAAGGCAGCGCGGGGCCCTACGTGCCCACGCCCTGGCCCATCGTCGATGAACTGCTCAAATTGGCCGACATCAGGAAGGACGACTTTCTCATTGACCTGGGTTCCGGTGATGGTCGCCTCGTCATCACTGCCGCGCGGCGTTATGGTGCCAGCGGCATGGGCATCGACATTCAGGCGCCACTGGTCAAACTCGCCACGGAGGGCGCGGCCAGGGAGGGCGTGAGTGGCCGGGTGCGTTTTTTGCAGGCGGACATATTCGAGTCCGATCTGTCCAAGGCCTCCATCGTCACCATCTATCTTCTGCCCAGCATCATGGACAAGCTGGTGCCCAAGCTGGTCAAGGACCTGAAGCCGGGCACGCGCATTGTGTCGCATGATTACCCGCTGGAGGGCATGCAATATGATCGCGTGTTGAGTTTCGAGTTTCCGGAAAAGGTGGAAATCAGCGGCACGCCACGCACCGTGCTCTATCACTACATCGTGCCGGCCCGCTGAGCGGCGCAATGCAAATCAGTAGCTGGAACGCAGTACCCAGATTCTCTGGCAAAACTTAAGGCCTGCAGCAGCCGGCATCTTCCGTAGCGGGCTGGCCTTCAAACAAGGGAGCATCGCATGCCGCAATATCTACGCCTTCGCCAGATCTGTCTGGTTGCGCATGACCTGGAACCGGTTGTCGATCAGTTGTGCCAGACCTTTGGCGTCGCCGTCTGCCACCGTGATCCCAATGTCAACAAGTACGGTCTGCACAATGCGTTGATGCCCTTCGGCAATACCTTCATGGAAGTGGTGGCTCCCCTGCCCGGAAAGGCCTCCGGTGATACCGCGGGCGGGCGCTACATGCAGCGCATCGGTGGCGACTGTGGCTACATGGTCATCATGGACCATGAGGATGTGAAACCCTTTCGCGAACATGTCGCCGCCATCGGCGTTCGCATCGCCAACAAGCTCGATTACACAACCTACCAGGGCACCCAACTGCATCCCAAGGACGTGGGCGGCACCATCATGTCCATTGGTCATGATGACCATGGCGACGATATCTGGGGTGACTGGCATGCCGCCGGCAAGGACTGGAAGAAGCATGTGCATACCGAACGCGTCGCCGCCATTGTCGGGGTGGAGACGCAGTCCGATGATCCGCAACGGCTGGCCAGCCGCTGGGGTGAGGTGCTGCGCCGGCCAGTGCTCAATGATGCCAGGGGGTTGCATATCGCCGTGGATAACGCGAAGTATTATTTCGTGCCGCCGGTCGACAATCGTGGCGAGACGATGTTGGCACTGCATATCAAGGTTAATGACAGGAATGCCATTCTCGATGGCGCGAAAAGAATCGGCCTGGAAGTCGCCGATGATGCAGTCAGGCTTTGCGGGGTGCGCTTCCGTCTGTTTGATTGAGTTTTCATACTCTGGTACAGGAGGGGTGTCATCATGAATACACCAACATCAACTTCAACATCGGCATCAACACCGGCGGGCGTTGCTGCGATTCGACCCGCGGCGGTCGCCGGACTTTTCTATTCCGCTGAGGCAGCCGCGCTGGCGCGCGAGGTTGGCGAGTTTTTGCAACAGTCTCATGAAACTTTGCCGACCCCGGGATTTCCCAAGGCCTTGATTGTTCCCCATGCGGGCTATATTTATTCGGGGGCCGTGGCGGCGCAGGCCTACGATCAGTTGCGCGCGGCGCGCGGCGTTGTGTCGCGCGTGGTTCTGCTCGGGCCATGCCATCGGGTGGCGGTGACGGGCCTGGCGCTGCCGGGTGTCGGGGCTTTCGCTTCTCCGCTGGGGCGTGTGCCAATCGACCTCGACGCGATCGAGTCCATCCGGGGCCTTTCACAAGTCGTGGTGTTCCCGCCCACGCATGTGCAGGAACACTCGCTGGAAGTGCAGTTGCCGTTCCTGCAGCAGGTACTCGGCGCATTCAGCCTGGTGCCGCTGGTGGTTGGGCGTGCCAGCGCGGAACAGGTTGCCGAAGTGCTGGAACGTCTGTGGGGAGGGCCCGAGACGATCATCATCATCAGCACGGACCTGTCTCATTATCATGCCTATGATGAGGCGCGCGCCATCGATGCCGCGACGGTGCAGTCCATCCTGCAGGGTGACGTGGCCTTGAGCCATGAGCAGGCCTGCGGGGCGACGCCATTGGCGGGAATGCTGCTGGCCGCGAAGCGACATGGCCTGCAGCCGCAATTGCTCGATTGCCGCAATTCAGGAGATTCCGCCGGCGGTCGTAATCGCGTCGTCGGTTATGCCTCGTTTGCGCTCGCCGAAGGCGGATCGGCTTACGCAGGCCGCGAGGGCGAAACGTTGCTGAGCCTGGCGCGCGCATCCATCGGTGCCGCCCTGAAGTTGAATGAAGCTCCACAAATTCCGGACGAGGCCTGGTTGCGCGAATGTCGCGCCACCTTTGTCACCATTACGCTGGATGGCAACCTGCGCGGCTGCATCGGCCGGCTGGAAGCCGGACGCGCGCTGGGTCTGGATGTTGTCGACAATGCGCGATCGGCCGCCTTCTCCGATCCGCGCTTCAAACCACTGAGTGCTGATGAATTGCGCCGTTGTGTCGTCGAGGTGTCGCTGCTGTCAACGCCCAAGCGCCTGGAGTTCGCCGATCACGCCGATCTGGTGCGCCAGCTGGTGCCCGGCAACGATGGGCTGATTCTCGAATGCGACGGCCGGCGCGGCACCTTCCTGCCGCAGGTGTGGAAGAGCATTCCCACGCCGGAACAATTTCTTGCGCAACTCAAACTGAAAGCCGGTCTGCCCGCGGATACCCGCACCGAGCGCTGCCGTATCCTGCGCTACCGTGCCGTGAAGTGGAGCGAGGCAGATCGCGGCGGCCAGGGGCCCCAGTGATGAAAGGCGCGGCCAACGAGAAATACCTTGGCCGCTGGTGGCATGTGCATGACGATGGCCGCCTGCAATGCGACCTGTGTCCGCGCGAATGCCGGCTGCACGAAGGTCAGCGTGGCGCCTGTTTCGTGCGCATGCGTGGCGAGCACGAATATCGCGACCAGATACTGCTGACCACCTATGGCCGATCTTCGGGTTTTTGCGTCGACCCGATCGAAAAAAAACCGCTGAATCAGTTCTATCCCGGCACCAGCGTGCTGTCCTTTGGCACCGCTGGCTGCAATCTGGCCTGCAAGTTTTGCCAGAACTGGGATATCTCCAAATCACGCGATTTCGACCGCCTGGCTGATCAGGCATCGCCGGAAGTCATCGCGCAGTCGGCGCTTCAATTGGGCTGCAAAAGCGTCGCCTTTACCTACAACGATCCGGTCATTTTTGCCGAGTACGCCATGGATGTGGCCGATGCCTGCCATGCGCTTGGCGTGCAGACCGTGGCGGTGACCGCCGGCTACATTTCGCCCGCGCCCCGGCGCGAGTTTTTTGCCAGGATGGATGCCGCCAACGTTGATCTGAAGGCATTTACCGAGGACTTCTATTTCAAACTGACTGGCGCCCATCTCGCGCCGGTGCTCGACACGCTGATTTATCTGAAGCATGAAACACGCGTCTGGTTCGAGATCACGACACTGTTGATACCGGGCCAGAATGACTCGATCCAGGAAGTCGAAGCGCTGTGCAACTGGGTCGCGCGCGAACTCGGGCCCGATGTGCCGCTGCATTTCAGCGCGTTTCATCCGGACTGGAAGATGCGCGATATCGAGCCAACGCCGCCGGCGACGCTGACCCGCTCGCGCGAGATCGGCCTCGCCTGCGGCTTGCACTATGTGTACACCGGCAACGTGCACGACAGCGAGGGAGGGACCACGTTCTGTCCGCATTGCCGCAACGCCATTATCGTGCGCGACTGGTATCGCATCCTGAATTATCGGGTGACTGAAGAGGGGTGTTGCCGCGAATGTGGCGGACCTGTCGGCGGGCGCTATCAGCCGTTTGATATCCGCCAGGCCTTCGGCTCAAAGCGCATTCCGGTGCGTCTGGCACGGTAAG
>CANKAJ010000086.1 GCA_947479645.1 Betaproteobacteria bacterium
CGCCGCAAACGCCAGCGTCATCGACAGCAGCATGTAGGTGTTGCGGATGACCTTGTTGGACGCCAGCGTCGAAGCCGCGGTGGAATCCCGGGTTACGTCCGACGGGACTGGCGCATTATCGATCAGGTTCATGAACAACCTCGTGTGGTTAATGTGGAGATTAAGACAGCCAATCCGGCAATTCGTTCACGCCTGGCACTCGCTGACCATTCGTGACTGCCATTCAGTGCGCGCAGTCTAGGTCAGTCCGGGGCGTTCGTGCAAGCGGCGTCGCCGGTGCCGCATCCTGCGCGACTTTGTGCCGATGACCACGGCCAATCCATCCCGGACATTCTGATAACAATCATTTCACAAATAACTATCAATACAACGGTTAATTGATATTATGATCATAATTATTGGCGCCACTGACGCCGCGCCGTCCATCCCGCCGTCAATTGCATGCCGGCAATGATCCAGTACACCGGCGCCACGCCGAGGAGCGCGGTCACCGAACCACCCAGCAATGGCAGCACCACCTGGCAGGATTTGCTGATCGAGGTGCGCAGGCCCATGGCTTCGGCCACGCGGCCCGGTGGCGAGGTGTCGTACAACAGCGCATTCATCGTCGGCGCGGCCAGACCCTGGCCCAGACCCATGGCAAACGCAAACAGCACCAGCAGCGGCAGGCTGCCCACCAGACCGAAGCCCAGCGCCCCCAACCCCGAACCGGTGATGCTGACAAGCAGCATCTGGCGCGACGTCAGCCGCCGGGAAATCGGCTTGGCCAGCGATCGCACCAGGAACATGGCCACCGAAAAGGTGCCGACCACGATACCGATATTCGAGGCAGACAATTTCAGCTCCGCGCCGTAGAGCGGTGTCATGAACAGGAACAGGTCCCAGGCCACCGTGAAAAGAATATTGAATACGTAGAGCTGGCGCAGGTCGCGATTGCGGATCAGATCCAGCGTGCTGCCGGCTGCTGCTGTGGTGGCGGTGGCAGTATCAGCGGCGGGCGATGGCGGCTGACGCACCGGATCCAGACCGGGCAGCCGGTTGAGAAACAGTATGGCCAGCGCGGGCAGTGGCATCACGCACAGGCTGAAAAAGGTCGCGGTAAATCCAATGTGATCGATCAAAAATCCGGTGGCCATGGGCACCAGCGCCAGCGACAGCGCGAGGCACACGCTCAACGTCGAATAGTTGGCCACACGGTCCGACGCGCTGGAATAGCGCCCGACCAGTTGCTGGACGGCATTGAGCACGGTGTTGTAGGCGCCACCCACCACCAGCGTGACCACGAAGAGAGGGTAGTAACTGTGCGACAGCGCAGCCAGCAGCACCGACAACGCCACCAGCGTCACGGCCACCAGCAGCGGCGCGCGCATACCGCTGCGATCCATCAGCCGCCCCAACGGCACCGAGCCCAGCATGGGCAGCAGCGAAAAAAGCGCCATCATCGAACCCACCAGCGCGGGTGACGCGCCCAGATGCAGCGCATACAACGACAGGCCCAGGCGCATCCCGGTGAAGGGAACGTGATTGAGCAGCAGGAAAACGAGGGCTTTGTGGAGCGGCTTCAAGATGTAACGGCAGGTCGTTCCACAGATGACAGGCAAGCGCAAAGGTACGAGTCAAAGGTACCGGAAACGAATCATACTTGGGAAGAATGCGAGTTCGACTCTTTACTCCCGCGATGTTGCACGCATTCGCAAAAATATCGGAATACCGGTATGGTTGATGCCGCTGTCGGCGTATTTCCATTGGCCAAATCGGAATGCGTGTGAACCAGCGCATGCGTTGGCGATGCATGCATTCGTACCAAAGACAGATTTCCAGCGAGGATACAAATGATCAATTATTTGCTGCAACAGCTGCATGGCGTTTCGGCCTTCGTCCGACCGTGCAGGCGTATCCTGCTTCAGCAGCTTGCCATCATCACGATGGGGCTCGGCCTCGTCGTGACGGAGCCCGCCCAGGCACAGTCCGAGCCGGTAGCGGCCTTCCCGAGCAAGGCGCTGCGCATCATCGTGCCCTTTGCCCCCGGAGGGCCGACCGATGTGCTGGCGCGCCTCTTGTCGGTTGCGCTGCAGGAGGGCCTCAAGCAGTCCGTCATCGTTGATTACCGCAGCGGTGCGGGCGGCCTGCTCGGCTTCGAGATGGTGGCCAAGTCGGCGCCGGACGGCTACAACCTGCTGATGGCGGGCGATTCCCTGACCATCAAACCGGCCCTTTTCGTCAAGCCGCCCTTTGATCCGGTGCGGGACTTTGCGCCCGTAATGCAGATCGGCATCGTGCCCTTTGTCATCGTCACCCACCCCTCGCTGCCTGTTCGCAATGTGCAGGAATTGATTGCCCTGGCCAAATCGAAGCCGGGCGCGCTGCAGTTCGGCTCGGCCGGCATCGGCGTGTCCTCGCATCTGTCGGCGGAAATGTTCCGCTTCATGGCCGGCATCGACGTGCTGCATATCCCCTACAAGGGCCAGGCCCCGGCTTCCAATGCGCTGCTCGGCGGGGAAATCTCGTTCATGCTCAACAACCCCGTCGTCGCCCTGCCGCTCATCCGCGCGGGCAAGCTGCGCGCCATCGCAGTGACCGGGGCAAAGCGTTCTGCCATCCTGCCCGATGTGCCCACCGTGGCTGAAACCCTGCCCGGTTATGAATCCGGAACCTGGTCCGCGCTGCAGGCCGCGGCGGGTACGCCATCCGATATTGTCCACAAGCTCAATGCCGCGGCGGTCCGTCATATGGGCAGTGTTGAATCGCGCAACCGCATGGCCGAACTGGGCATCGAAGCCGTGCTGGGCACACCCGAGCAACTGGCGCAGCTCATCCGCACTGACACGGCAAAATGGGCACGGGTGGTCAAGCAGGCCGGCATCCCGCTGGAGTGACTGGCCGCGTGGTACAAAATGCACGGGTACAAAAAATGACAGGAGGAGCAGACCAATGAAACAGCTGACAGTGGGATCAACCTCGGGCATCGCCCGGGTCAACGGCATCGACATCCATTACCAGGTCACCGACTACACCGACCCGTGGAAGAAGCCCCAGACCGTGCTCCTGCACCACGGCTTCGCGCGCAATCAGCGCTTCTGGTACCAGTGGGTGCCGCTGTTGTGCCGTGACTATCGCGTGGTCACCTTCGACTCGCGCGGCATGGGCGACACCACCTGCCCGAAGGACTACGAGTTCAACGCCGAGGACCTGGTGGGCGACGTGATCGGGCTGCTCGACGAACTGGGCATCGACCGCGTGCACTGGGGCTCGGAAGCCTCCGGCGGCATCATCGGCGTGGCCACGGCGCTGGCGCATCCGCAACGCGTTGCCTCGATCACCACCTGCAACACGCCCTTCAAGATTCCCAAGGGCTTCCTCGGCATGTTCGTAAATGAGGAAGTCCGCGCGCACGGCCTGGGCTACTGGGCGAAGAAGACCCTGAAGAGCCGCGTGGACGTGGACAAGGTGCCGCCGGGCTGGTGCGACTGGACCACGGCAGAGTTCGACCGGGCCGACGTGGAAACAGTCATCTGCGTGCATGAACTGATGAAAAAGGTCGACATATGGGAACAGTTGCCCCAGCTCAAGACCCCGCTGCTCATCCTCGTTGGAGACGGCAGCACCATTGCCACGCATGACGACATGCAGGCGATGAGCCAGCGCATTCCCGGCAGCAAGCTGGTGGTGTTCAAAGGCTACGGGCAGGGCGTGGGCTTCATGATTCCGGAACGCTGCGTGGATGAGATGAAGCGCTTCATTTCGGCGCTGCCTGCCACTTAGCGAGGGCAGCGCGTGAATGCAATCCTGAATCCGGCAGGGCCTGTCCATTCCCTGGCGGAGGAATTCGAGCGTCTGGCTGCAAGCCAGCCGGACCACGTCGCCATCTGGCACGGGCGCACCCGCGTTACCTTTGCCGAACTCAATCTGCAATCGCGCCGCATGGCCGCGGGCTTTGCCCGGCTGGGTGTGCAACGCGGCGACCGGGTGGCGATCTGGCTGCCCAACGTCCCGGCCTGGCTGGTGTGCTTTCTTGCCCTGGCGCGGCTGGGCGCCATCACCATCGCCACCAATACACGCTTTCGCAGCCGCGAGATCGCCGACATCTGGTCGCGTGCGGGCGTCAAGGGCGTGGTGTTCTGGCCGCATTACCGCAACATCGAATTTGCGCAACTGCTGCACGCAGCCCGCAAGGACCTGCCGGAACTGCACTTCCTGATTGCCTACGACGGGGACCAGGATGCCCATGGGGAAGAGGCACCCGACGGCTTCGATGTGCCCACGCTCCCCTATTCCGGATTTGCGCACGAAGCGCCCTATACCGAAGATCATGGCGCCGGGGAACTGCCGGCGATCACCTTCACCACCTCCGGCACCACCGGCCGGCCGAAACTGGCCGTGCATACGCATGCGGGCATCCTGCGGCATGCGCTTGCCGTGGCACCCGCGTTCGGCTATGACACGCCGGGCGCCTGCACGCTGCACCTGCTGCCTTATTGCGGCACCTATGGTTTTACCCAGGCCATGGCGACCCTGTACGCGGGCAGGCCGCAGGTCACTCAGCACACTTTCGATGCGCAAGCGGCCGCGGCCGTGATGCGCGAACGCCAGACCACACAGGGTGCGATGACACTGGATCTGATGGAGCGCATCTATGCCGCCGCGGGCGAAATACCACTGCCGCGCATGCGTTACTTCATGGGTTCTACCGGCCATCCCCTGGGTGAGCATGAAGAACGGCTCGGCTTCAGGATAAGAGGCATCTACGGCTCGTCCGAGGTGCAGGCCCTCTTCTCTGTACAACCCGATGGGGATGACTGGCCGCAGCGCATCGCCGGCGGCGGGGTTCCCGTTTCACCCGAATTACATGTGCGCGCGCGCAAGGTGAACAGTCCGCTGGAGGCCAGTGCCTTGCTGCCCCACGAAGAGTGGGGCGAGCTGGAGTTCGCCGGGCCTGCCGTCATGGCTGGCTACCTGAACGATCCCGAGGCCACCGCGCGCGTCTTCACGCCCGACGGATTTTTCCGGAGCGGCGATCTGGGCTACACGCTGGCCGATGGCAGTTTTCGCTTTGTGGCCAGGCTGGGTGACGCCATCCGGCTGGGCGGCTTTCTGGTCGATCCGCACGAGATCGAGAAATTCATCGGCGAGTTTGCCGGCGTGGAGTTGTGCCAGGTGGTCGGTGTCGAGCATGCCGGCCACACGCGAGCCGTGGCCTTCTATAGCTGCACGAAGTCTGAAGCGGGTGTTTCGGCCCGGATCGTGGAAGCAGACCTGCGCCGATATTGCAAGGAGGGTATCGCCTCCTACAAGGTGCCGCAGCGATTCGTGCAGTTGGAAAGCTTTCCGGTCGTGACCAGCGCCAACAACACCAAGATCGTGCGCGCCGAATTGCGCAAGATGGCGGAACGGGTTCTCTACGACGCGACCGCCTGAGCAGGGTAGCGTCCGGGTCGGGCGAGGCCGGCTACTCCACTTTCGCGCTACGCTTGATGTCGGCATCCCACAGCGCGAGGTCGGCCTTGATGAAGGCGAGAAACTCCTGCGGTGTGCCCGCCCATGGCGTGGCGCCCACACCCGCCATTTTTTCGCGGAATTCGGATGCGGCAAGGATGCTCGCACCGTCACGCGACAGCCTTTGTTTCACCGGCGTCGGCGCTCTGACATTGACCGCAATGGCAAACCAGATGCCGCCCACCATGCCCGGATAGCCCAGTTCCCTGAAGGTGGGCACATCCGGCGCGGTACTGCGGCGCTCCGCACCCGTGGTGGCGATGACACGAATCCTTCCGCCCACGTCACTGGGTACAGCGCCGGCGATGTAGGCCTGGATCACACCCGCAGCCAGATCCTTCTGGGCCGGCACGCCGCTGGCATAGTTGATCTTCACCATGTCCAGTCCGGCGATCGCGCGAAAACGACTGGTGATGAGTTCACCGGGACCCATGCTGCCCGAGACACCGTAGTTCACTCTGCCCGGATTGGCTTTGACATGGGCCACAAACTCGGCGAGGTTCTTCGCCGGCACCGCAGCGTTGATGGAGAAAGCAAAGCCGTCGAAGCTCAACGGCATCACCACCTCCAGATCGTCAAATCGATACGCAGCGTCGGCATTGATGAGCGGGGCAATGCCGGCAGTGGTGGTGGCGAACAGCAGCGTGTAGCCATCGGCAGGAGACTGCAACGCAGCGCGCGTTCCTATCATGGTGTCACCGCCCGGCCGGTTCTCGACCAGCACGTTCTGTTTCAGGCTCTGGGCGAGTCTTTGTCCGGCCACGCGGCCCGTCAGATCACCCAACCCGCCTGGGCCATAAGGCACCACCAAACGCAGCGGACGCGCTGGATACTCCTGTGCCTGCGCAAGCGCCGACATTACCAGCCAGACCAGCGCCAGCAGAATAAGCCGTGCCGCTTCAATAAAAGCCGTGTGAACACTCATGACCAACTCGACACCTCCCTTCGCCTGTTGCGCAGGTGACAACGTGCCACCTGACTGCCTCAAACTCCCTTCAACAGCAACGGGCCCAGCCGGCTGGTTTCGCCCAGGATGAAGCCGGTGAGTTCATCGAGCGCTTCATCGGTGATGGCCTCGGTGGACAATTCATACGTCATGGTGCCGAAGCGCTCGATGTTCTGGGTCTTCAGGAGCAGCTTGCCGGTTTCAAAATTGCCGAGCAATTGCAGACGCGCCTCTATCTTGCAGGGAATGATGAAGGTCGTGCGTGCCAGGGCGCCCCGATCATTGCGCTCTTCCTTGGTGGTGAACTCGATCTTGTATTCAACCAGCGTCTGATTGAATTTTTCATGCAACGGCGTCTCGCGCACGACGCGCAGCTCCTTGCCTGCATCCAGCTTGAAATACAGCGAAGCCATTTCCCAGGCCTTGGTGGTGGGATTGAGCTCACGCGTGCGCATGTCAGCGTGCCCGCCCTTCCAGACCAGACCGGAGAATCCAGGCGCGCCCACGAGCGCATATTCCTTGGGATACGGCGGCTCGACCACGTTAAGCTGCTCGTTGAACTCCTTCAGGAACCAATAGGCCTTTTCAATGGCCTTGCTGACCCGTGTATTGATTTCTTCCTGCGGGTCCGGCTTTTTTTCCTCGGTCTGCTTGGCCAGCGCCATCTGCTTGAGTTGTGCAAGGCGGCTGAGGCCCGCGGCCGGAGTTGCCGAAGTTGCGGGCTCCGCCGGCGTGGGTGCGGCCGCAGGTGCGGATTGCACCGCCGGCGCAGCAGCCGATTGCGCAGCCTCGGCACGCGCCGCTTCTGCAGCAGCCAGCAAATCGCCCAGAATATCCAGGCCATCGCCCGGTGCCCGCACAAAGCTCAGTCCGTGCCGGTAGCCCTTATGGGCCTGCGATTGCGAAGTCGACACGACTCGCGCGCGGATCTTCAGCATTTTCGGCGCGTTGCCTTCCTGCGGGCCCGGCTGCGCCAGCAACAAGGTCACCATATTGCCGGTCAGATCCTCATAGTCCGTGACCATCGCAGTGCCGTCGACGGAGAGATCCTGTGTCTGGGTATGCAGGATGGGTTTTCCGTACATCTTGTCAAAAACAACGGCGGCCTTCCAACGAACCGCATAGCGTTTGGACTTGCGGCGATGTTCCCTGGCGGTCATTTAATTACTCACAGATGGCGACTGATCGGATGGTGGATCGTATCCGATTTTAAAGAGTCATTGCGCTTCTCGTGCAGCGAATATATACGCATGCATCAGCGCAAGGCCGACGGGGCTTCGGCTTTCAACCTTTGCGCAATGTCGCTGCGCAGCAGATCCTTGCGGATCTTGCCATAGGCGGTACGCTGAAAATCCTCGACCCGTACCAGTCGCTCGGGAATTTTCTGCCGGGCCAGACCCGCTTCGACGAGAAAAGCCGTGATGTCCGCCAATGCCAGTGGCATCGGCGACGCGGTGATGATATAGGCGCAGGCTGTCTCTCCGAGGCGCGCATGCGGCATGGCAACCACGGCCACTTCGCGGATGGCAGGATGCTGCAACAGCGCCTCTTCAATCTCGCGTGCCGACAAATTTTCGCCGCCGCGAATGATGAGGTCCTTCTTGCGGCCGGTGATGGTGATGGCATCGTCGTCGCTGCGAACACCAAGATCGCCGGTGCGAAAATAGCCCTGCCCGTCAAACGCATCGGCATTGTTGTCCGGATCGGTATACCCAAGGAACAACGACGGCCCGCGCACCAGGATTTCGCCTTCCTCGCCATTGCCGAGGTCACGCCCGTCGCCATCCACGATCCTGACGCCGTAGTCGAAAATCTTTCCATCGGTGTCCGCCGACAGGCGCTCGCGATGCTCGCCTGAGAAACATTGCGTCACCGTGGGCGCCTCGGTGCTGCCGTAAATGCGATGAACACTGGCATTCACGAATGCCTTTTGCGCGCTGCGCATCAACTCGGCGCCCACGGCCGTTCCACCGCAACTGAAATTGCGCAGGCTGGGCAGGTCAGTCCCTGCGGCAACTGCCGCTTCCATGAGCTCCCGCACGAAGGGACCGCCGCTGGTATGCGTCACGCCGTGCCTCAACATGAGCTGCACCGCTTCGGCCGCATTCCATCGGGTCACCAGCACCGTCGTGGTGCCAAAGTAACACGGCATCTCCAGTCCCTTGAGGTAGCCCCCCACATGGGTGACCGGTCCCGATTGCAGATAGACGTTGGCACCGCCGGGCTGGATCGAGCCGGCCATGTACTCCAGTGATCGGGCCAGCGTCTCGTGGCTGTGCAGCACGCCCTTGGCGCGCCCGGTGGTGCCCGAGGTGTACATCACCATCTTGATCGAATCGGACGCGACACGCGGCCAGGCAATGGAGCGGCCACAGCCCGTGCGCAGCAAATCCTGATAGGCAAGATCGCCTCCCTGCCCGCGCACAACGACCACATGGCGCAAATGCTCTAGGCGCGCACGGATCCCCCCCAGCATGTCGGCATGGCGGTAATTGCGATACTCCTCCGGCACAAACAGGACGCGCGAACGGCTGTCATTCAGAATGAACTCCAGCTCGGTGTTGCGATAAATCGGCACGATCGGGTTGGCAATGCAGCCCAGCATGGCGCAGGCGAGATTCACCACGAAGCATTCCTCCCAGTTGGGCAACTGAAAACTGATGACCTGCCCCGGGCGCAGGCCCAGCTCCCACAAACTGACCGCCAGTGCCTCGGCGTCAGTCAGCGCCTGTGCAATGGTGAGCAACTCCGGGTCGGCAATGCAGCAGACGTGATCCGGGTTCGTCTCTGCCAGAGCGCGCGCATCATCGGCCAGCGTGCGATCACGCCAGATGCCCCTGGTGCGATAGTGAGATGTGGTGGCGGCGTCAATGCGCACAGTCCAGCCGGAAATATCAGTCTTCATGTCATGTCGTGGATCAATGGACTTCGCAAAGAATACCCCCAAAGACTACCATCCAAAGACTACCATCCTTGCGGCTCATACTGACCTGTACTATGCTGCAGAGCGCCCATGGTCCGACTATGATCGCAGCACTGAATGATTGAAGTGCGTTCTGCGACACTTTCAAAAAGACTCGTGAATATGCCTGCCTGCAAGAGGAGAAACATGCATTCGCTTTTCGTTCGTCATATCGTGCTGACTGCCGCCACACTGCTGTCCTTCGCCGCAAGCGCACAGGAATTCCCGACCAAGCCCATCCGCATCGTGGTGCCGTTTGCGCCCGGCGCGTCGGTGGATTTCACCGGGCGACTGTATGGTCGCGCGCTGCAGGACATGGTTCACCAGCCCGTCATCATCGAGAACCGCGGCGGCGCGGGCACGCTGGTCGGCACGCGCGCTGTCAAGGATGCCCCAGCGGACGGTTACACGCTGATGATCACGACCAACTCGGTCGTCGTCAATGCCGTCGGCCTCAAGCCAACGGTGTATCGCATGAGCGATTTTGCCACGCTCACCGGGGTGGGCACGGCGCCGTTTGCCTTGCTGGCGCACAGTTCGGTTCCCGCCAAGACGCTGGCGGAGGTGATCCGCTATGCCAACCAGAATCCGGACAAACTGAACTTTGGCTCGCTGGGCGACGGCGGCCTCACCCGGCTGTTGGCCGAGCGATTCAAGAGCGCCGCCGGCATCAAGGTGGTGGATGTTCCCTACAAGGGCGGCGCACCGCTGCTGCAGGCGCTGGTGGCAGGCGAAATCCAGCTCTGCATGCAGGGCGTGTCGGCGGTGATTCCGCAATTGAAGACCGGCACCATCCGCGCCTATGCACTGACCGCGCAGAAGCGAACAACCTCCCTGCCGGACATTCCGACCTTTGCCGAATCCGGCATGCCCACCCTGATTGGCGGCGTCTGGTATGCCGCCTACGCGCGCGCGGAAACACCCCGGGAAGTGCTGCAGAACCTGCGCAAGTGGATGCAGGAAATTTCCGTGGCGGCCAATGTGAGGGACGCGCTGCAAAAAGTGAACATCGACCCGTGGGCGGGTACGTTCGATGAGTTTCAGGCTTTCGCCAGCCGCGACGAGGAACTGGTGGCCAAGGATATCGAACGATTCGGTCTCGGCACGCCATAGAGTCGGTTTTCAAAAAGAACTTGTCATTCCGAAGCCACTAGCTGAGGAATCTGCTGTTAAATCCATCTCAAAGCAGATTCCTCGCGATGCTCGGAATGACAAATTTACCCGCTTGTGATTTCGACAAAAGTTCCTGGCGCAACACTGTTTCATTCTCACCATCTGGGGAGCGCAATATGAATCGCACCGGAACACACCGTTCGTTGGTCGCCCTGATCTGCGGCCTTCTCACCCTGGCCTCCACGCTCGCCGGTGCCCAGTCAACCTACCCGAGCAAGCCGGTGCGCATCACCTACGGGTATGCCGCGGGCGGTGCGGATGGCCCGGGACGCCTCATCGCGCAACGCCTCACCGATGTTTTCGGTCAGTCTTTCATCATGGATTATCGACCTGGCGCCGATGGCATCACCGGCACCGATGCCGTGGCCAAATCGGCTCCCGATGGCTATAGCCTTGTGTACATCACCGCCGGGCACACGCTCAACACCATACTGCACGCAAAGAGCATTCCCTATCATCCGGTCCGCGACTTCACCCAGATATCGTTGACCGGTTACGGACCGCAAGTCATGGTGATCAATCCCAAGGTGCCGGCCACCGACCTGAAGTCATTCGTCGCATTCGCCAAGGCCAATCCAAACCAGTTGAACTTTGCCTCCTCGGGCACCGGCGGCCCCACCCATCTCGCCGGAGAAATGCTCAAGTGGGCGGCCGGAATCGACATGGTGCATGTGCCCTACAAGGGCGGCGGACTGGCCATCACCGACGTGATCGCGGGCCAGGTGCAGATGACCGTCGTCGGCGCGCCCGGCGTCATGGGCCACATCAAGGCCGGCAAGCTGCGGGCGATAGCAGTGACCACGCGAACCCGCGCCACATCCCTGCCCGATGTCCCCACCGTCATTGAACAGGGCTTTCCCGACTACGACGTCACCGCGTTCTACGGCATCATGGGACCGGCGGGACTCTCACCGGCCATCGTGGCCCGGCTCAATGCCGAGATCAACAAATACCTCGCGCTGCCCGAAACCAGGGAGCGCTACTCGGTGCTCGGCGTGGAACCCGCCGGCACGACACCCGAACAATTTACCGCGCACCTCGTTGCAGACCTGGCCAAGTGGGGGCCGGTGGTGAAGCGCGCCGGAATCAGCATTGATTAGGTGACATAAAATCCAAAACAAATAGAAAATTCCGTGCCCGCCAGCAAGATCAAAACGAGTCGCTGCAGAGCACATCTAAAGGAGGAGTGCATGAAAAGTCGCACCGGAACATCGCCGTCGCTTGCCGCCCTGCTTGCTGTATTTCTGCCCCTTGTTTCCAACTTCGCCAACGCACAAGCCAATTACCCCAATAAGCCGGTTCGCGTCATTTACGGTTATGCGCCAGGCGGATCGGAAGTGCCCGGGCGGCTTGTGACGCAGCGCCTGGCCGAAGTGTTCAGCCAGCCATTCGTATTTGATTTCAAGCCCGGCGCCGGCGGCATGACCGGGGCTGACCTCGTCGCCAAATCCGCGCCGGATGGCTACACGCTGGTGTATGTGACCGCCAGCCACATGCTCAATTCCCTGCTGAATCCCAAAACCACTCCGTATCACTTCGTGAAGGACTTCACGCCGATTTCACTGACGTCCTTCGGCGCACTGGTGATGGTGATGAACCCCAAGGTGCCGGTCAATGATCTGAAGGGCCTCATCGCACTGGCCAAGGCCAAGCCCAATCAACTCAATCTGGCGTCATCGGGCACCGGCAGCTCCAGCCATCTCGCCGGCGAGCGGCTGAAGTGGGCGGCGGGAATCGAGTTGTTGCATGTCCCGTACAAAGGCGGCGGCCCGGGGTTGGCCGATGTTGTCGGCGGCCAGGTGGAAGTGTATTTCTCCGGCGCGCCTGCGGTCATGGGCTACATCAAGTCCGGTCGCTTGAAAGCCCTCGCCGTGACTTCCAAAGGGCGCACCTCATCGCTGCCCGACGTGCCCAGCATCGTGGAACAGGGCATCACCGAATATGGCGATGTGACCGGTTTCTACGGTTTTCTCGGGCCGGCGGGCATGCCGCCCGCGGTCGTGGCACGACTCAACGCCGAAATGAACAAGGCCGTCGCATTGCCCGATATCAAGGAGCGCTATACGGCACTGGGGCTGGACGCCGCAGGCACGTCGCCGGAACAGTTTACCGCGCACCTGAATTCGGAATTCGCGAAATGGGCACCCATCGTGAAGATGGCCGGCGTTGAAACCAACTGAGTACGTTGCCAACCATGACACTCGAAGCACCAAAACTGCTCACGATGTTGCGCGACATGATCATGATTCGCGAGTTCGAGGAACTGGCGATGAAGCTGCGCGCCGCCGGCAAGATCTACGGCGTCGTGCATCCGTGCTCCGGACAGGAAGCGGTTGCGGTGGGCGTGTGCGCCTGCCTCACCAATAGCGATCGCATCACCAGCACCCACCGCGGGCACGGCCACTGCATCGCCAAGGGCGCCGACATCAGGCGCATGATGGCCGAGTTGTTCGGTCGCGTGGACGGCTACTGCAAGGGCAAGGGAGGCTCCATGCACATTGCCGATTTCGCCATCGGCATGCTGGGCGCCAATGGCGTGGTCGGTGCCGGATTGCCGATGGCAGCGGGCGCGGCGCTGGCGGCGCAGCTCGACGGCAAGGGCGATGTGGCAGTGTGTTTTTTCGGCGATGGCGCCGTCACCGAGGGCGAATTCCACGAGGCACTGAACATCAGCGCGGTGTGGAAGCTGCCCATCGTCTTCGTTTGCGAGAACAATCTGTACGCGTCCAACAATGCCATCGCGGTACAGCATCACATCACGGCGGTTGCGCCGCATGCCGCTGGCTACGGCATGCCCGGCGTTGCGGTCGACGGCAACGACGTGCTGGCGGTGCACCAGGCCGCCAGCACCGCCGTCGCGCGCGCGCGCGCCGGCCAGGGCCCGTCGCTCATCGAATGCAATACCTATCGCTGGTACTTCCATTCCATGCACGACAAACCGCCACCGGAAACGCGCCCGGCTGACGAAGTTGCGCTGTGGAAATCGCGTGACCCGATTCCGCGCTTGTCGAACGACTTGATGGCACGCGGCCTGCTCTCGCCGGCGGCGCTGCAACAGATGCGCGCGCAAGTAGAACGAGAGTTACAAGCGGCGGTTACCTTCGCCGACAACAGTCCATTCCCGGGCGTCGCGGACCTGCTGACCGACATGTACGCCCCGGACGCAGCGAGAACATGATGCGTGAAATCAGTTTTGCCAAGGCCCTGGACGAAGCGGTCGCTGAAGAAATGCGGCGCGACGCCAAGGTCATCACCATGGGCACGGACTTTACCGGCGACCCGATCAAGGAGTTCGGCCCTGACCGCGTGCGCTTCACGCCGATTTCCGAGTCGGTGATGACCGGCATGGGCCTGGGGGCGGCCGCCAGCGGTTATCGCCCCATCATCAACTGGCGCTCGGTGACCTTCTGCTTCGTCGCCATGGACCAGATCATCAATCAGGCCAGCAAGGTCCGCTACATGTTCGGCGGCCAAGCCGACTTCCCGGTGACTTATCGCTGCGGCACCGGCAGCGGCATGGGCATGGCTGCGCAGCATTCGCAAAGTCCGCATTCCTTGTGGATGCACATAGCGGGACTCAAGATCATTCTGCCTTCCACGCCAGCGGACGCCAAGGGCTTGTTGAAGAGCGCAATACGCGACAACAACCCGGTGGTGTCCTTTGAATGCAGCCGCCTCAATCCCATCACCGGTCCGGTGCCCGACGGCGATCACCTGGTGCCGCTGGGTGTGGCCGAGGTGAAGCGAGCGGGCACCGACGTGACTGTAGTGGCACTTGGCTATTATGTGCGGGAAGCGCTGGCGGTGGCCGAGGCGTTCGCCCTTGAGGGCATCTCGATTGAAGTCGTCGATCCGCGCACGCTGGTGCCGCTCGATGTCGACACCATTCACGCCTCGGTACGCAAGACCGGCCGTCTGGTCGTCGTCGATGAAGCACCGCCGATGTGCTCGGCTGCGGCCGAGATCGCCGCGCTGATCGCGGAAGACCCCGCCAGCTTTCGGGCGCTCAAGGGACCGGTTCAGCGGGTATGCGCGGCAGCAGTGCCGGTGCCCTACAGCCCGCCGCTGGAGCAGGCATCATTGCCGCGCCGCGGCGACATCGTCGCGGCGATACGGCGGGTGCTGGCGGCGGGATAGCGTGGCAAGGCGGCGTCACGGCGTGGCACTACTGCGCGGCGCTACTGCGATGGCTGGACGGGCGGGCGCGAACCCATGATCCGGTCCAAAAATCCGAACATTCGTTGCGCCGAGTCGTCCGTCACTTCCTTGCTGTAGCGATAGACGATGGTGTTGCCGCGAAAATCGACCTTTGACCTGCCATCGAGGTTGCGGCAATCCCAGCAATGCGTGGTCTTCGGATAGACGTGCCACTCGATCGGCGCGCCGCCTTCCTTCACCTTGCCCAGTTTGGCGATACATTCTTCAGCCGGCGTTTCGTTGTCGAGTTCACCCATCATGACCAGCAGCGGACGATCGATGTCTGGCGCAACGATTTCGTAGCTGCTGTTCGCAGGGCCGACCCTGAAACAACCGGGATAAAACGACACCGTCGCGGCAAAGCGCACATTCGGCAGCAGGCTGCTGCTACGCTGGGTGCTGTTGCCAAATACACCAACCATCGCTCCCCACGAATACCCCGCCAGCGCAATCCGCCGGGCATCGACAAAATCGAATTTTTGCAGGTGTTCGGCCGCCTGCAATGCGTCCCTGGCGCCGCGTGCAAACGTCACCCCGCCTTTGGCACCCAAGCAAACCGTATCCACGCCGCGCGGCCCGAGACTGTCCACCAGCATGGCCACATAGCCACGGGTGACGGCCTGCCTCGCCCATTCGAGCATGGATTCATTGCGCCAGTTGCCGGCGCCCAGTCCGCCGCACTGATGCAACAACACCAAGGCTGGAAACGGCCCCGCCCCCTTGGGCTTGTAGATCGCCATATGCGGGCTGGTGAACAGGCCAAATTCAGAAATCTCGCTTGGAAACTGCAGATCGGCGGCTTGTTGCTGCGCCACGACCGGCGTAACCGTCAGACTCAGGGCGAGAGTCAGGGCCAGAGTCATGAGAAGGAACCATTGACGAAAGCAAGCGTGCCGCATCGCATCCCCCCGTATCGACTACGAAATGTTCACTTCACCGGCATCCCTGCCGGCAATTCAATAACATCACTTTAGCGAAATAAACCAATCTGCAGAATTGATTTCAATACAATTATTATCTTGATCAGACTACGCTGGCGTCAGCTTGGCATAGGCCAGCGCCAGCCATTTCATGCCGTAGCGGCCGAAGTTGATCTGCAACCGCGCGTCGGCTCCCGACCCTTCGGCGCTGACGATGACGCCCTGGCCGAACTTGGCATGACTGACATTCTGCCCGATGCGAAAACCGTGGCCGGACGCTTTTTCCGCGACCGGCTTGGCCATCGGCGTCGGCCAATCGGCCGCGGTGGACGCATGTGAAGGCACCCAGGCCGCCTGGCCGCGCAGCTTCGGCGTCAGCCACTTCACCAGGCCTTCCGGAATCTCCTCGATGAAACGCGAGGCCACGTTGTAGCGCGTCTGGCCATGCAGCAGGCGCGTCTGCGCGAACGACAGGTACAGGCGCGTGCGCGCGCGCGTCAGCGCCACGTACATCAGGCGGCGCTCTTCCTCCAGCCCGTCTTCTTCGTTGACGCTTTGCTCATGCGGAAACAGGCCTTCTTCGAGGCCGGTGATGAACACCGAATGAAATTCCAGACCCTTGGCCGAGTGCACCGTCATCATCTGCAGCGCATCCGTGCCTTCGGCCGCCTGATTGTCGCCGGACTCAAGCGCGGCATGCGCAAGGAACGTAGCGAGATCATTGCCATCGGCCTCGGCTTCCTGCACAAAGGAGGCGGCGGCGTTCACCAGTTCGTTGAGGTTCTCGATGCGATCGGCGCCTTCGCGCTCGGCCTCGTAATGCCGGATCAGGCCGCTCTTGTCCAGCATGTGCTCCACCACTTCCGGCAGCGGCAGGCCCGCGGTTTCGGCTTTCAGGGCTTCGATAATGCGCACGAAGCTGCCGATCACGGTGCCGGCCTTGCCCGCCAGCAACGGCACAGTGGCATAGAGGCCGGTACCGTGCACTTTGGCGGCATCCTGCAATTGCTCAATGGAGCGCGCACCGATGCCACGCGTCGGGAAATTCACCACGCGCAGGAACGCCCCATCGTCCTCGGGACTGGCCAGCAGGCGCAGATAGGCCAGCGCGTGCTTGATTTCCTGTCGCTCGAAAAAGCGCAGGCCGCCATAGACGCGATACGGGATTCCCTTTGAGAACAGCGCATGTTCCAGCACCCGCGATTGCGCGTTGGAACGGTACAGCACGGCAATGTCGCGGCGCATATGGCCGTCATGCACGAGGTTCTGCACTTCCTCGGCAATCCACGCCGCTTCGTAGCCATCGCTCTGCGCTTCGAACACACGCAACTGCTCGCCCTCACCCGCCGCCGTCCACAGGTTCTTGCCCAGACGCTTGGCGTTATTGGCGATCAGCGCGTTGGCCGCCGACAGGATGTGGCCGTGGGAGCGGTAGTTCTGTTCCAGGCGAATGACATTCTGCACCTCGTAGTCGCGCTCGAAGTCGGCCATGTTGCCGACATTGGCGCCACGAAAGCGGTAGATGGACTGGTCGTCATCACCCACCGCGAACAGGCTGGTCTCGGGCCCCGCCAGCAACTTCAGCCAGCGGTACTGCAGCCGGTTGGTGTCCTGGAATTCATCGACAAGGATATGGCGGAAGCGATTGCGGTAATGCTCGCGCAGAATCTCATTGCGCGTCAGCACTTCGAAGGTGCGCAGCAGCAACTCCGGAAAATCGACCATGCCTTCCTTCTGGCACTGCTCATCGTAGGCGGCATAGATTTCCACGGAGCGCCGGCTGAAATCGTCGTACACCTCGGTCTGCGCCGGGCGCTTGCCCTCTTCCTTGGCGGCGTTGATGAAGTACTGCACCTGCCGCGGCGGAAATTTATCCTCGTCCACGTTCATCGCGCGCAACAGGCGCTTCACCGCCGCCAGCTGGTCCTGCGTGTCGAGGATCTGGAACAGCTGCGGCAACCCGGCATCGCGATGATGCGTGCGCAGGAAACGATTGCACAGCCCGTGAAAAGTGCCCACCCACATGCCGCGGGTGTTGATCGGCAGTTGCGCCGAGATGCGCGTGAGCATCTCCTTGGCCGCCTTGTTGGTGAACGTGACCGCCAGCAGGCCGGCGGGACTGACATTGCCGGTCTGGATCAGCCAGGCAATGCGCGTGGTGAGCACACGGGTTTTGCCAGAGCCTGCGCCTGCCAGAATCAGCGCGTGCTGGTTGGGCAGGGTAACCGCGGCGAGTTGTTCAGGATTGAGATTGTCGAGCAGGGACATCAATGCTTTCAATGGCCGCCAGGCAACCGCCTGCAACGGTGTGTTCGCAGCAAGGAAGCCCCTTTGCCGCACGATTTTTGGATGCGCGATTTTACCGCCTTGGGGATGGCCCCGGACACCTAATGCACAAACAATCTGCCGCGACGCGACATTCAGACGTGCACAGCCTTGTCTCGCCAAAGCCGCCCGGCTCTGGCATCCTACGGGGCCATGAAAAACATCTCTCCCGGTTTAATTGCGTCGCGACGCGCGGCGCTGCTGAGGCTGCCTGCAGTACCGGCACTGGCCGCGCTGTGGCCCGCGCTGCCCGCTGCGGCGCAAGTGCCCGAGCCGGTCTTCGGCACACCGGGCAAGGACTCCGGCTGGATTCCCACGCCCGCCGGCATGGTCGAAGCCATGCTGGAAATGGCCGGCATTTCGAGCCAGGACACCGTCGTCGATCTCGGTTCAGGCGACGGACGAATTCCGATACTGGCCGCCAAGCGTTACGGCGCGCGCGGCCTGGGCATTGAATACAACCCTGATCTGGTGAAGTATTCCATCAGTGTCGCCGAACGCGAAGGCCTGTCCGAGCGCGTCAAGTTCATACAGGGCGACATCTTCGCCACCGATTTTTCACATGCCACGGTGGTCACGCTGTTCATGCCGCCGGCGTTCAACCTCAAGGTGCGCCCGCAACTGCTGGCAATGAAGCCGGGCACGCGCGTGGTGTCGTTCAACTTTGACATGGGCGACTGGCCGCCTGACGAATCCGTCTACGTCAACGACCAGCGCGGCATGCTGTGGCGGGTGCCGACCTCGGTGGCGGGGCTATGGCGCCTGAATTTCACCGATGCCGGCACCAACAGGGATAGCCCGCCGCACGTACTGCGCGTCAGCCAGCGCTTTCAAAAGATCGAAGGCGACATGACCATCGCCGGCGAGCGCCTGGCACTGTGGGACATCCGCTTTGAAGTGGACCGGCTGCGCTTCACCGTGCTGCGCAACACCGGACGCCTGCAGCGCATTGATTTTGACTGCCGCCGCTCTGGAACGGCGCTGGAAGGCATAATGCAGGCTTCGGGCGAGCCGGCGCGACGCTGGACGGCGACGCTATGACGCTATAGGCCCGCCACCAGACACCAACCAACAGACCACAGGGGCGGGACAGCCCTAGCACCGACAATCATCGACATTCAGACATCGCATACGGGAGGAAAGCAGACAATGGACAAGCAGGCATTTAGCGGAATCAAGGTGCTGGCCGTGGCACGCGTGGTGGCAGCACCGTTCGCCGGCTACCAGCTCGCCATGCACGGCGCCGACGTCATCACCATCGAGAATCCCCTCGACGCCGATTCAGCACGCTATACCGGTGATTTCGGCACCGACTTCCTGCGCCTGGGCATGGCCCGCACGTTCCTTGCCTACAATTCCAACAAGCGCTCGATGACATTGCGCATCAACACGCCGGAGGGCCGGGACATCTTTCGCAAGATGGTGGAGACCGCCGATGTCGTCATCGAAAACCTGCGTGGCGGCACCATGGCGCGCTATGGCCTGGGCTACGAGGACCTGAAGAAAATCAACCCGCGCATCATCTTCGCGTCGGTCACCGGCTATGGCCAGAGCGGGCCCAAGCACAATGACCCCGCCATCGACGGGGCCATCCAGGCCGCCAGCGGCATGATGAGCATCACCGGCACGCCGGAGACGGGGCCGCTGAAATCGGGTTCGACCATCGTCGACTACGCCACCGGCTATGCCACCGCATTTGCCATCTCCACCGCCTTGTACCAGCGCAGCAACACCGGCGTGGGCCAGGCCATCGATGTGGCCATGCTGGAGACGGCCATGACCCTGATGTCGGGCGAAGTGGTGCGTGCCATCACCGGTGGCGGCACACCGCCGCTGGTGGGCAACGGCTCGGGCAAGGGCGGCTACGTCAGCAACACCTATCCGTGCAAGGAGGGCTTCATCGCCATCGCCGCCGCCGCTGTGCCACGCCGCGCGAAGTTCTGGATCGCCATTGAACGTACCGACATTCCCGAAGACCCGCGTTTTTCCACCACCGATGCCGCGCGCGCCAACATGAAAGAGCTGGACGCGGAAATCATCCGCACACTGTCGACCAAAACCGCGCACGAGTGGGAGCGAATTCTGATCAAGGGTGGCGTGCCGGCCATGGAAGTGCTTGATCTGTCCGACGCAGTGCATCAGGAGCAACTGCAGTTCCGCAAGTTCTTTCACCATTTCGAAGGCGACCCGGACATCGGGTTGCCGTCCTTCGACGTGCCCACTGCCTCCTACCGCATGTCGGACAATCCCATGAAGATGAAATCGAGGCCGCCGCTGCTGGGACAGCACACCGACGAGGTGCTGGCCGAGTACGGGTTCTCCAAGGATGACATCGCGCAACTGCGCAGCAATGGCACGGTGTAGCAGGCGCGAATCAGCGAGTGCACATTATTTACCTGTGCCGCCCGGCGAATGACACCGATGTTTTAGTAGCGTAGCATTACCCGGCATTGAGGATCGGAGAGCGCATTATGGAACGACTGGATCGCATTACTTTCGATCCCCGCGTCATGGGGGGTAAACCCTGTGTCCGCGGCATGCGTGTCACCGTGGGAACACTGGTAGGTCTGGTTGCCAGCGGCCAGACTGAACGGCAAATTCTGGCACTCTATCCTTATGTCGAGGCCGAAGACATTCGCCAGGCGCTGACCTATGCCGCCTGGCGCTCTGAAGAGATTGACATTCCCACCGCTGTGTGAAAATCCTGATCGACATGAACCTTTCGCCAAAGTGGCGGCAGGTTTTTTGCGAGGCGGGCTGGGAGGCATTCCACTGGTCAGATATCGGCGCATACGATGCGATGGATGCGGAGATCCTTGATTGGGCTAAACATAACGATTGCCTTGTCTTCACTCACGATCTGGATTTCGGCGCCATCCTGGCAGCAACCAAGGCCGAAGCACCAAGTGTAGTGCAGATTCGCACGCAGAATTTATCTCCAACAATTGCAGCCGCACGGCTTATTGCCGTCATTCGCGAGTATCAGGACACCCTTAAACAAGGCGCACTTTTGACGATCGACGAGCCTCGCGCGCGAATTCGACTGCTCCCCTTCGAATGAACCGACAAGATGGCTAAACTGTATCTTTCTCACCACTAACATATCTCCTATTTCAGGACAGGAAAATGTACGCGAGCAATTACGCCTTTCCCCACAAGGTTTTGTCGAATGCGTGTCATGCAAGGAGATCTCGTGTCAGTGTGGCTTAACATCATCCTCGCCGGATTGATCTGCACGACAGTCCTGAGTCAGGGGGCATGGGCCCAGGCCAACTTCCCCGCCAAGCCGGTGACGCTGGTGCTACCCACTGCACCGGGCGGCCCCACCGACCGCGAAGCGCGCTTCTATGTGCAAAAGCTGTACGAGAACACCGGCCAGCCTTTCATCCTCGATTTCAAGGCGGGTGCGCGCGCCCAGATCGGCAATCTGTTCGTGGTCAAGGCACCACCCGACGGCTACACGCTGCTCCTGAGTTCGTCGGGATTGCCGGTGATACCGGCCTTCACCGAAGACATGCCCTACGACACCATCAAGGACTTCGCTCCGGTAATGCTGGTCAGCAAGCGGCATACCGCCCTGCTGGTGCATCCTTCGTTGCCAGTGAACACCCTGCAGGAATACATCGCCTTTGCCAAGGCCAATCCGGGCAAGCTCAACTACGCCACGGCGAGCGCCGGCAGCATCACCCACCTGGCTGCCGCATGGCTGGAGAGCGTGACCGGCGCGAAAGTGACGCTGGTGCACTACAAGGGCGGCGGGCCCATGGTGCTGGACCTGGTGGGCGGTCGCGTCGACGTGGCAGGTTCGCCCGTCAGCAACACCCTCGCCCTGATGCGGGCAGGCAAGCTGCGCGCCATCGCCATCCTCAGCAATTCACGCATCCCGCAATTGCCGGATATACGCACAGTGGCCGAGCAGGGCTTCCCCGAATACGATTATCCGGGCTGGATGGGCCTGCTCGCTCCGGCGAAGACACCGGGCGCCATCATCAACAAGCTCAATACGGAATTTGCCCGCGCGGTGAAATCGCCTGACGTGGTAAAAACACTGGAAGCCGACGGTGTCAGCGCCATCGCCAGTTCGCCCGAAGCCTTTGGCCGGCTGCTGGTCTCGGAACTCGCGCGCTGGAAGAAAATCGCCAGGGACAACAACATCAAATCCGAAGAGTAGCGTTCTGCGGTTGCATCAGTCCGCCGCATGCGTTCGTTTTCTTTCATTTTCTTGCAACAACACCATCCATGACCGCTCACATTCAGACCTCCATTCGCAATCACCTGGGCATCATCACACTGGCCCGCCCCGACGTGCTCAATTCACTGTCACTCGATATGGTGCGAGCCCTCACCCAGGCACTGGCCCAGTGGCGCGATGACGATGCCATTCATGCCGTGTTGATCCGCGGGGCCGGCGACAAGGCCTTCTGTGCCGGCGGTGATATCCGCTTCTTTTACGACGTCGGCACCGCGACGCCAAAGGGCGGCAGCGCGCTGCTTGAGGACTTCTTCACCGAGGAATATGCCCTCAATCACCTGATCCACTTCTATCCCAAACCTTACATCGCGCTGATGCATGGCGTCGTGATGGGCGGCGGCATGGGCGTTGCCCAGGCCGGCGCAGCGGCGCGCGTGCGCATCGTCACCGAACGCACACGCATGGCCATGCCCGAGGTCAATATCGGCCTCTTTCCCGACGTTGGAGGCGGCCACTTCCTGTCGCACATGGAAGGGCGGATCGGCACATACCTCGGCGTCACCGGCGAAATCATCAATGCCGCCGATGCGATCTACTGCGGTCTGGCTGATGTGTTCGTCCCGTCTGCGCAACTGGAGGCACTGACCGACCATCTCGCCGCAACGGATGTTGGCAAAGGCTGCGCTGCAATTCTCGCCGCCGTCGTGGCTTTTGCCTCGCGCTGGCAGAATGACCTGCCCGCCGGTCGCCTTGCCGGACAGCGTAACGCCATCGACCGGCACTTCGCCCATGATGGAGTCGCCGCCATCATGGCTTCGCTCTCTACTGACGACAGCCCGTTTGCACGCGATACCCTGGCCGTCATGGCCAAGCGATCGCCGCTGATGATGTGCGTGACGCTGGAGCAATTGCGTCGCAGCGCCGGCATGGATGTGGCCGATTGCCTGCGCCTGGAGCGCACCATGGTCAGGCATTGTTTCGAGCATGGCGAAGTGCTCGAAGGCGTGCGCGCACTGGTAATTGATCGGGACAACACGCCACGCTGGAACCCGGCAGAACTGCAGGCGGTCACACCCGGCATGATTGAGCGATTCTTCGAGCCGGCCTGGCCGGCGCACGCTCATCCCCTGCGCGAATTGCGCTGAGAAGGTACAGAACAAGCGGGCCAGCCTTCCTCAGACTCCCCCGTACAGCCCCTCGGTGGATCGTGTTACCGGGCACGCCCCATTACATCGAAACCCTGGGCGCCTCGTCAACACCCAAGCTGCCCTTGAGACTGGCCGCCAATGCCTCCGCCTCGGCCTTCGACGCAAGATTGGCAACACGCACGTGGTAGACGTGCCGGGTGCCGGCTGGCAGCGGATGAATTTCCGCCGGGTAGCCGGC
>CANKAJ010000087.1 GCA_947479645.1 Betaproteobacteria bacterium
CGGCCGATCCGGCTGCCAAGCAGGCGGAGATCACCGCCCGGCTGCAGGCACTGCGATCGCCTTTTCGCACCGCCGAAGCGTTTGCGCTGGAGGAGATCATCGACCCGCGCGAGACGCGCCGGTATTTGTGCGACTATGCCAACCTCGCCGCGGGTCTGCTGAAGACCGGGGAGCCGCGCAGTTTTTATCGGCCGTAAAGAAGAGAATCCGTCATTCCGAGTGTAGCGAGGAATCTGCTGTTGAATTTGCTCTCAAGCAGATTCCTCAGCCTTCGGCTTCGGAATGACAAGTTTTAGTGAACCCGTCCAAATAACCAAAGGAAACCCAGCATGACAACGATCGTTTCTCCTGTAGCCGGCGTGTTGATGGAATATCTGGTGGGCGTCGGCGATGCCGTGACCGAAGGCCAGGAGGTGGCCATGCTCGAATCGATGAAGATGGAGATCCCGGTGGCGGCCGAGGTCTCCGGCACCGTGGCCAAGCTGTGCTTTGACGCGGGCGCTACCGTGGCTGAGGGCGCCACGCTGATTGAACTGTCCTGAAGCCTCGGACCGACACAAGTCCAGCAGCATAGTCCGGAGATACTTGCGAACAGATGCTCGATGACGTTTCGTGCCGTGTTCACTTTAAGCACTCAAAGCACTGTCATTCCGAGTGAAGCGAGGAATCTGCTTTTGACCCATGTGCGAAAAAACAGATTCCTCAGCCAAAGCTTCGGAATGACAGGTATTCATGAAATCGATTCCAATTTAACGTGCAGCACTGATCCGGATTAATCTCGCCATGTTTTCAAAAATTCTTATCGCCAATCGTGGCGAAATCGCCTGCCGTGTTGCCGCCACCTGCAAGCGACTCGGCATCGCCACCGTCGCTGTGCATTCCGACGCCGATACCCAGGCCAAGCATGTTGCTGTCTGCGATGAAGCCGTGCACATCGGCCCCGCACCGGCGCGTGAAAGCTACCTTTGCATTGAACGCATCATCGAAGCGGCTCTGCGTACCGGTGCCCAGGCCGTGCATCCGGGCTATGGCTTCCTGTCGGAGAACGAAGCCTTTGCCGAAGCCTGCGTGAAAGCCGGCCTGGTATTCATCGGGCCGCCCCCTGCAGCCATCGAGGCCATGGGGCGCAAAGCAGCGTCCAAGCTGTTGATGATGCATGCCGCGGTTCCGCTGGTGCCGGGCTATCACGGTGAAGACCAGGACCCGGCGCACCTGAAGGCCGAAGCGGCCAACACCGGTTATCCCATCATGCTCAAGGCCAGCGCCGGCGGCGGCGGCAGAGGCATGCGCATCGTGACACGCCCCGAGGATTTCGACGCCGCCCTGGCCGCCTGCAAACGTGAAGCCAAATCCTCATTCGGCGATGAGTCCATGCTGATCGAAAAATACCTGCCGCGCTCACGACACATCGAGATTCAGGTGTTTTCCGACACGCAGGGCAACTTCCTGCATCTGTTCGAGCGCGATTGCTCATTGCAGCGCCGCCACCAGAAGGTGGTGGAAGAAGCGCCCGCCCCTCTTTTTGCTGCCTCACGCAGAGATGCCATGGGCGCTGCCGCAATCGCCGCGGCCCGCGCCGTGGGCTATGTTGGCGCAGGCACGGTTGAATTCATCGTGGAGCCTGACGGCGAATTCTATTTCCTGGAAATGAACACCCGCCTGCAGGTGGAGCATCCGGTCACGGAAATGATCACCGGACTCGATCTGGTCGAATGGCAATTGCGCGTTGCGGCCGGAGAACGCCTGCCGCTGTTGCAGGATGAAATCCGCCAGAGCGGACATGCGCTGGAAGTTCGCATTTACGCGGAGCGCCCGGAGAAGGGATTTCTGCCTTCGACCGGAACCTTGTCGGCATTCACACTTCCGGCCGGACGGGAGTTCTGCATTGGCGATCAATCTGGCGAACCGGTGACACGCATCGACAGCGGCTTTCGCAGCGGCGACACCGTGACCCCGTATTACGATGCCCTCCTCGCCAAATTGATCGTGCACGCAAAGGATCGGCATGCCGCGATCGAGCAACTTATTGGCGCACTGGCGGATGTCAGGGCCGAAGGGGTCAGCACCAATGTGCAGTTCCTGCGCAATATCGTTGCCAGTGAAGCGTTCCGCAGCGGAGATGTTGATACCACGCTGATCAGCCGGCAGTTGACTGAATTCATCAAGGCCGGTCCGTCAGCCTGAAACAGGTGTTTCGCTGCAAGTGACTGGAATTTCATAAAATAGGCGTGTTTTTGCGTTTAAGACCTGCCTGCACTCGGCATCCTGGAATAGTCCGGGCTCTTGCACGGTGGGCGTGTACAGAACAAGGATGGGGAGATTTGCATGGCAGGCGCTTTTGCTCTGGATGGCATTCGTGTCATCGATTTCGGTCAATATATTGCGGGTCCAATGGCAGCCATGCTGCTGGCGGATTTTGGCGCGGACGTCATTCGCGTCGACCCGCCCGACGGGCCTCGCTTCAAAACCTCCGCGAACGCCACATGGAATCGCGGCAAGCGCAGCATTGCGCTGAACCTGAAGGACCAATCCGATCTGGAGACCGCGCGCCAGCTGATTGCCTCAGCTGACGTAGTGATTGAAAATTTTCGCCCGGGTGTCATGGATCGGCTCGGGTTGGGCCCCGCTGCGATGACAGAGATGAATTCGCGCCTGGTCTATTGTTCGCTGCCCGGCTTTGCCTCGGATGACCCGCGCGCCGGCCTGCCTGCCTGGGAGGGCCTACTGGGCGCGGCAACCGGCCTGTTCAGCTCGCATGCGTCGATCAAGACCGATGTGCCCGTCTATACCGCGATTCCCTACGCATCCGATTTTGGCGCCCTCCTCGCAGTCACCAGCATCACCATGGCGCTGCATGCACGTGAGTTCTCCGGCCTCGGTCAGGCCATCGAGGTGCCGTTGTTCAATGCCACCTTCAACGCGTTCAGCGGCAAGGTGATGAAGGTCCATGACGCCGTCGAAGTTGACGTCGCATCGAAATGGGAACACATGCGCTGCAAGGACGGCCGCTGGTTCATGTACCTGCCCAACCGGTTCAACAAGCATCTGCTTGCGTTGCCTGAAATGGCGCAATGGCGTGACCCCGCCCTCACGCCGGAACAGTTGCTCAAACCGATTGCGGAATTGTTCCTGACGCGCACTACCAGCGAATGGGAAGACCTCTGTGCCAATGTTGGCCTGGAGGGTATTGCCAGCAACCCCGGCGTCGACTGGTTGCACCACCCGCTGGCCGAAGCAACCAGGATCGTCGCGGATTTCGATGATCCGGAGCTGGGCCGGTTCCGCGGCATGGACATCAATCTGCGCTTGTCAAAAACGCCGGGAGCGGTGCGCGCACCGCGCGCCCGACTGGACGCCCATCGCGCCGAAATCCTGAAGGAACTCGAAACACGGTCAGCGGCCCCCTCGGGTAGCACCCACGCGGCAGGAAACCACACCGATGCGCTGCATTCCGCGCTGGAGGGCATCAAGGTCCTCGACCTGGGCATCATCCTCGCCAGCCCCAGCTGCGGTCGCACGCTGGCCGAATTCGGCGCCAATGTCGTCAAGATCGACAGCGCCCACCGCAATCCGGTGAACTGGCATAACGACGTCAATCGCGCCAAGCGCAGCATCGTGCTTGACCTGAAGACCCAGGAAGGCCTGGACATCTTCTGGCGCCTGCTGGAAGACGCCGACGTGGTTCTGGAGAATTTTCGAAAAGGCGTGGCGGACAAACTGGGCATCGGCTACGAGGCCTGCCGCGCGCGGCGCCCCGGCATCATCTACTGCTCGGTCAATGCCTATGGCCGCATCGGCCCGTTCGCAGACCGGCCCGGCCGCGAAGTGCTGGCACAGGCGATTGCCGGCATGTCATATCGCCTTGGCAGCGAAAAACCAGTGCTCAACCCGCTCAACGGCAATGACTATGGCACCGGCCTGATGACCTGTTATGGCATCGCCATGGCATTGCTGCATCGCAAGCGCAACGGAGAAGGACAGTTTGTCGACAGCGCGCTCATCTATACAGCGACTTTGCTGCAGACAAACATGCTGCAGGACTTCAAGGGCAAGCAATGGAACGAACCGCATGGACAGGAGTGCCGCGGCATCGGCGCGCTGTATCGCTGCTATCAGGCCAGCGATGCATGGCTTTTCATAGCGGCGAAACCCGAGCAGCTTGCCCACTGCAGCGAACTGGCCGATATCGCAGAGAAGACCGGAACCGATCTGGAGCAGGCGCTGGAGCAGCGATTCCGCAGCCAGAGCGTCGAGAACTGGGTTGCGGCGCTGACCCGCGCCGGCATCACCACGCATCGGGTCATCATGAAATTCATGGACCACATGGACAATCCCGTGGTGCGCGCGCAGGGACTTAGCCTGACCCGCGAACACGATGAACTCGGCCTGGTCACCACGGCCGGCCCCGGCATCAAGTTGTCCCGCACGCCGATCAAGGCGGGGCGGCCGGCGCCCAAACCCGGTTCGGATGCGGCCAGCATTCTTGGCGACATCGGCATGGCTCACGAACTCGATCGCCTGGTGCGCGAAAAGGTTGTTGTTGTTGACGGCATCCTGCCGGGCGGAGCATCTTGAACGAAAAATGAAGAAGCCAGTATTTTAAGAGTCCGTTTCAAAATGAAGACAACCACACATTGTCATTCCGAGCGCAGCGAGGAATCTGCTGTTTAATCAAAAAAAGCAGATTCCTCAGCCTTCGCCCCGAAGGAAGTCCCCTTGGGGGACGGCTTCGGAATGACAAGTCATTTTGAAATGAGTTCTATGTTTGAAAACGCCCGTCCCTGTTGCCTCTCCGGGCAATTGACGGTTACAGAACGCATGCCTTGAGCATGCCAAGGGAGAAATGATGTCACACAGCGCCCTCGATGATGCATTCAATATTTTTGACCTGCGCGACAAGGCGAAATCGCGCCTGCCGAAATGGCTGTTCGAATTCGTTGACCGCGGCACCGAGGACGAAGTGGCGTTGCGCAACAACCGCAGCGCCTTTGAGCACATCAAGCTCAAGACCCATATCCTGAACGATGTATCCAAACGTACCCAGCATGTCACGCTGTTTGACAAACAGCACGACATGCCCATTGCCATTGCGCCAACCGGCTCGGCCGGCATGATGTGGTACCAGGGCGAACTGGAACTGGCGCGCGCGGCCAAGGCCGCCGGTATTCCGTTTTCCCTCTCCACCGGGTCCATCACCAGCATGGAAAAGATCGCCTCGGATGTGGGCGGCACGCTGTGGTTTCAGTTGTACATGTGGGCGGACCGCAACCTGTCGCTGCAATTGGTCAATCGCGCCAAGGCGGCCGGCTACGAAGGACTCATCGTCACGGTCGATGGCGTGGTGGCGGGCAACCGCGAGTACAACCAGCGCAACGGGTTTTCGGTGCCGTTCTCCTACAACCAGCGCAACAGCATCGACGTGATGACGCATCCGCGCTGGCTGCTCGGAGTGCTCGCGCGCTACCTGCTCACCACCGGCATGCCCAAGCGCGAGAATTACCCGGAAGAACTCAAACAGAAAATCACCTCGGGCTGGAAGAACCAGGCGGCGGTGAGAAACGATTCGCTGAGCTGGGATGACCTGAAGGCACTGCGCGCCGTGTGGCCCGGCAAACTGATGGTCAAGGGTATCCTCAATGCACGCGACGCCGTCATGGCGGCTGACCACGGCGCCGATGGCGTCATCGTGTCCAATCATGGCGGTCGCAACCTGGACAGCACGCCGGCGCCGATCGATGTGCTGCCACGCGTCGTGGATGCCGTGGGCAATCGCACCACCGTGATCGTAGACAGCGGATTCCGGCGCGGCAGCGATGTCGTCAAGGCGCTGGCGCTGGGCGCGAAGATGGTGCTGATCGGCCGTGGCACCCTGTACGGCACGGCCGTCGCCGGCCAGGCCGGCGCAGCGCGCGCCATCGACATCTATCGCGAGGAAATTGACCGCGTCATGGCGTTGATCGGATGCACCAGCGTAGCCGATCTGGGCGCGAAGTACCTGAACAGTTCGGGCGACTCGATTTCGGTAAATAGCTGAATTCCATTTTGCACCGTGTCGGCTTCAGCAAAGCGGACACAGTGTGTTGCGCGCTTGCAATGAGGAACCTGGCCATGCGCTACCTGCCGTGCCTGAAGTTGTCGGTCGCAATGCTGCTGGCGGCAGCGCCAGCCGTCGTTGCGGCGCAGAGCGCCGCGGATGGCTGGCCGTCACGGCCGGTGCAGGTCGTCGCCCCCTTCGGCCCTGGCGGGTCAACCGAGGTCGAGGGTCGCCTGTACACGCAGAAGCTGACCGAGTTGACCGGACAAAGCTTCATTCTTGATTTTCGCCCCGGTGCAGGATCGACTATCGGCATAGCCTACGTTGCAAAAGCCGCGCCGGACGGCTACACCATCATGATCAACACCGCAGCACTCACCATCACGCCGGCCATCTACCATAATCTCCCTTATGATCCGGTGCGGGATATTGCGCCGGTCACTTTGATCAGCAAGCGGCCTTCCGTGCTGGTAGTACATCCTTCGCTGCCGGTCAGGACACCGGGCGAATACCTCGCCTACGCCAAAGCCCGGCCTGGCGAATTGAATTACGGCACAACCGGCGTTGGCGGATCTCCGCACATGGCCGGCGCGTGGCTGCACAGCCTCACTGGCACCAAGGTCACCTTCGTCCACTACAAGGGAACGGGAACCCTGATGCCGGACCTGCTGGCCGGTCGCACACACGCAACCACCAATACCTTTGTGTCCGTACTGCCCCACATCCGCTCGGGAAAACTGCGCATCATCGGAGTCACGACCGCACAGCGTTCGCAACTCATGCCGGAACTGCCTGCCATCGCCGAGCAGGGAGCGTCTGGCTATGATTACTCAAGCTGGCTTGGTGTGGTCACCACCGGCGGGACGCCTGCTGCTGTGATCGCCCGGCTGCGCGCCGAAATGGTCAGGGTTGCAGCGGCTCCCGAAGTCATTCGAAAGCTCGCCGACGAAGGGGTGACGCTGGTCGCCAACACGCCAGAGGAATTCAGGCAATTCATGGCCGCAGAAATGGTCCGCTGGCGCAAGCTGGTACAGGAAACCGGCATGAAAGCGGAGGACTGATCGTGATCACATTATTCCGTCCGCCGATTTCATTCAGACAAGCACGCTACATCCGCACTTCACCCCAATCATCGCCAATGAAGGAGCATTCATGACCGACGCAGCAAACGACCCACACGGCCTGGAAGAATTGCGCAAACGCCGCGCCCGCGGTTTTGAGATGGGCGGCCCGGAAAAACTGGCGCAGCAGCGCGACAAGGGGCGCATGAATGCGCGCGAACGCATTGCTGCCGTGCTTGATGAGGGAACATTCCGCGAGTTTGGACAACTCAATCACAGCGACTTGCCTGCCACCATGAACAAGACACCGGCCGATGGCAAGATCTGCGGCTTTGGCACGATCGAGGGGCGCGGCGCCTATGTGGTCGCCGACGACATTACCGTGCTCGCCGGCAGCGGCGGCCGCGTGGCGGTCAGCAAGATCAACAAGACGCAGGACTACGCCGTCAGGAAAGGCTATCCCATTGTGATGATGGGCGAAGGCGGCGGCACGCGCATGCCCGACAATCTGGGCGCCGCCAACCACATGCGCACTCCCTCGCGCATGGCCGGCGAAACGCGCGACCGCTTCGTACCCTTTGTGAACTGCATCATGGGCGAATGCTATGGCAGTCCGACCTGGAAGACCGCCCTCGCCGATGTCAGCGTGCAGGTGAAAGGCAGCTGCATGGCCGTGTCCGGGCCGCGCGTCATTGAACAGGCCACTGGTGAAAAACTCACGCCCGAGCAATTGGGCGGCTGGGAATTGCATGCCCGGCAAACCGGCCTGATCGACCTGGTTGCCGAGGATGATGCCCACTGCCTGCGCCTGGTGCGTCAGGTGTTGTCCTACCTGCCCTCAAACGCCCGCCATCTGCCGCCCGTGGTGGATACCGGCGACTCCGCCGAGCGCACGCTCGACGACATCCTGGACATCATGCCCAAGACGCTGCGCCGGGCCTACGACATGCACAAACTGATTGATCGCATCTTCGACAAGGGCAGCGTGCTGGAACTCAAGCCACTGTTCGACCCCAGCCTGATCATCGCATTTGCCCGGCTGAATGGCCGAACCGTGGGCGTATTTGCCAGCAATCCACAACACAATGCCGGTGCGCAAGGCCCGGGAGCATGCGAAAAGGCAACCGCCTTCGTCTGCCTTTGTGATTCCTTCCACATCCCCATGGTGATGCTGCACGACACGCCCGGATTTTTCGTCGGCAGTGTCGCCGAGCAGCGCAAGATGCCGTTGAAAATCATGACGCTCACCACGGCGCTGCAAAAGCGCAGCGTACCTCTCTTGAGCGTGATCATTCGCAAGTCCTATGGCCTGGCCCATCGCACCATGGGCGGAGCGGGCGCGCACGCCGACTGGCTGGTGGCCTGGCCCGGTGCCGACATCTCGTTCATGGCCGCCGACAATGCCGTGGGCGTCGTTTATGCGCGCGAACTGGCCAAGGCCGAAAATCCCGACGCCTTGCGCGCGCAGTACCTGGAAAAAGTGCAGCAGATGAACCTTCCCTGGGACGCCGCTGGACTCAACATGCTCGACGATGTTATCGACCCGCGCGACACCCGCAAGGAATTGATAGCGGCGCTGAACGTGGCCTCCGGTCCCGATGGCGAAGGCCTGCGCAGCGAACGGCGCCTGGCGGGCTGGCCGGCCATGTTCTGACCGTCGCATGCCTGCAGCTATCGAGGCCCATGGAAACACCCGGTTAAATGGGCATAACCATATGATGCAATTGACTTAACCGCTCGAACGTATCGGATAAGCAGCGGCACCGGCAAACTGCACCGGATGCTGCTGCCGGGCAAGGCAGCAGCAGAAGGCAGGACATGCGAAAATGCCGGCAAGGATGTGCAGTCTCTGAATCGGAACGGCAGCAGATGCATAAGAACGATCGGGAATTCGCAAAATCGCAATGGCCGGCTGTGACCATGCTGGAAACGATATCATCCATTCGGATTAGATCGATGAAATCTCCGACGCCAGCCCTGTTGTAAGGGCGCCTTCTCCCCATGCAATTCGGCACTGAATATATTCGTGAAATTCTCGATCGTCCCTTGCACGAGGCTGACGTCGAGAAACTGTTGCGCGGGCTGACTGAGTCCGACAGGATCCAGCTCTTTCAGGCCCTTGCCGATACGGCACAGCGCGCATCGGCCATCGCCGATATCGCCAACCAGGTTTCCGACAGTCTGTCGCTGGATGTTCTGTTCCCGCGCCTGATGGAAGTGGTCACCCGAACGCTCAGTGCCGATCGCAGTTCATTGTTCCTGCACGATCCTGAAACCAATGAGTTGTACTCGCGCGTGATGCAGGGCAACGAGATCGGGGAAGTCCGCTTTCCGACCGACCTTGGCATCGCCGGATCGGTGTTCACCAGCGGAGAAGCGGAAATCATCACCGCGGATGCCTACTCCAACAGCCGCTTCAATCAGGAAGTCGACCGGCGCACCGGCTATCGCACCCGGAACATCCTGTGTGTACCCATTCGCAACAAGAACATGGAAGTCATCGGCGTCACCCAGGTACTGAACAAACATGTGGGGGACTTCGACACCAACGACCAAAGGTTGCTCGAGGGCCTGTCGCAACAGGCCGCGGCAGCATTGGAAAATGCCCGACTGTTTGAGAAAGTGGAACGCCAGCAACGTGAAGAGGCCATGCTCCTCGAAGTGGTCAGCTCCATCGTTTCGGAAGTTCGCCTCAAACCGCTGCTGGCCAAGATCCTGACGGCGGCGACGCGACTGCTGGACTCCGACCGTGGAACACTGTTCCTGCACGACGAAAAACGCAATGAACTGTATTCCCACATCGCCGATGGCATCGACAGCGCGGAGATCCGCTTCCCGGCCAACGCCGGCATTGCGGGCGAATGCTTCGCCTCCGGTGAGGTGATCAACCTTCCCGATGCTTACCAGGACGCGCGTTTCAATCAGGACATCGACAGGCGCACCGGCTATCGCACCCGCAACATGCTGTGCATGCCCATCGTGGCCAGGGGCTCGCGCGTCATCGGCGTGATGCAGATCCTGAACCGCAGGACCGGCGCATTCGGCGCTGCTGATGAACGACGACTGCACGCTTTCTGCGCGGAAGCCGCGGTGGCCATACAGAACGCCAAGCTGTTCGAGGAAATCAGCACCGAGCGAAATTACAACGAGTCGATTCTGCGCAGCATGAATAATGCCGTGCTCACACTGGATGCCGATGGCGTTCTCCGAAAAGTGAATGAATCGGCCATTCGCGTCCTGCATCGCGGCGAGACAGAACTGGTGGGACGTCCGATCAACGAGCTGTTTGTCGGGCCCAATGCCTGGGTCACGGGGAGCCTGGAAAAGGTGCGCGCCCTGGGCAAAACCGACATCACGGTGGATACCGATATTTTTGTCGAGGGCGCTGACCCGGTCTCGGTCGATCTGACCACCGTGCCACTGGTCAGCATGAATGACGAACCCATTGGCTTCATGCTGATGATGGACGACATCACACAGGAAAAACGCCTGCGCAACACGCTGTCGCGCTACATGAGCAAGGCCGTGATGGACCAACTGCTCGATAGCGGCGATGCCGCCCTCGGCGGAATTGATCGCGAGGTCAGCGTGCTGTTCTCCGATATCCGCGGCTTCACTTCCATCTCCGAGCGCCTTGGCGCCCAGCAGACAGTGGCCCTGCTCAATGAGTATTTCACCGACATGGTCGACATCGTGTTTGCCCACCGCGGCGTGCTGGACAAATACATCGGCGACATGATCATGGCCGTATTCGGCTCGATTGTGCCTGCCGATGACGACCCGGACAACGCGGTCACTGTCGGCAACAAAATGCTGTCCGGCCTGCATGCACTGAATATCCGGCTGATGGCGCGCGGCTACGACGCCCTCAGAATCGGAGTCGGCATCAGTACCGGCGAGGTGGTGGCCGGCAACATCGGCTCGCTCAAGCGGCTCGATTACACCGTGATCGGCAGCCGCGTCAACATCGCCCAGCGACTGGAAGAGGCAAACAAATACTACGGGACCTCCATCCTGATCTGCGGCGAAACCCGCGCACGCATGAAACTGCACACCCCGTTGCGCGAGATTGACCTCATCCGTGTGCGCGGCATGGAAACACCGGTCACGATCTACGAAGCCATTGACCATCACACGGAGAACTCGTTTCCCAACCGCGAAGAGACATTGGGCGCCTTTGCCGAGGGTGTTTCATGCTATCGAAAGCGCGACTGGAAAAATGCGGAGCGCCACTTTCGCGATGCACTGGCGGCCCACCCGCAAGACCAGGCATCCAAAATTTATCTGAATCGCTGCAAACAGTTCAGCAGCGCTCCGCCAGCCCCGGATTGGGATGGCGTTTGGACCATGCAAGGAAAGAACTAAGATGACATTAAGGGAATTGGCAGTCAGCGAATTGCAGCTCGGCATGTATGTGGCCAAGCTGGACCGCCCCTGGACAGAGACACCCTTCATGTTCCAGGGCTTCGTGCTGAAGAACGACAAGCAGCTCGATGCACTGAGAAAATATTGCACCAAGGTCTTTGTGGATCCCGAGAAGAACGATCTATCCGAAGTTGGCGGAAATGCAGCCAGCATCCGCGGCAACACGGTCTACAAGCAGGTGGCCACCCTCGATACCGAATTGCCGCGGGCCCGCGTCGCCATTGCCGAAACACGCGTTGTGATCACTGAAATTACGCGAGCGGTAAATGTGGGAACGGTGATCGACACGCCCAAGGTCAAGCATGCGGTATCGGATATCACCGAGAGCGTGGTGCGCAATCCGGATGCGGCCTCGCTGCTGGTGCAGATGCAGGAAAAGAGCGGCGAGACATTCAATCGCGCCATTCATGTATCGGTGCTGATGAGTATTTTCGGGCGTTTTCTGCAATTGCCACGCGAAAACATCGAGCTGCTGGGGATGCTCGGTTTGCTCCAGGATGCAGGCAAGCTCAAGCTTCCGGCAACCCTGCTGAACAAGACCGAACCCTACACTCCCGACGACGAAGCGCTGTACCGGACGCATGTGGAACGCGGCGTTGAAATCCTGAATGGGACGGCAGGCCTCCCCGACGGACTGCCGGGGCTTGCCTCCCTTCATCACGAGCATTTTGATGGCAGCGGGTACCCGCGCGGGCTGCGCGGCGGCGCGATTTCGCTGATGGGCATGATCGCCGGCATCGTGGATTATTTCGACACTCTGGTTGCACCGCCGCCCCTCGGAAAGCGCATGTCACCGTCCAATGCCCTGAGTCTCATCTACAAGGGACGTGGCACGCTGTTTCAGCCGGCACTGGTGGAGCAATTCATCCAGTGCATTGGTGTCTATCCGGTGGGCAGTCCGATTGAATTCAATACCGGTGAAATCGGCATCGTCATCGCCCAGAACCCGCTGCTTCGCCTGCAACCACGCGTGATGGTCATCAAGGACGCCAAGGGATTCGAGATTCGCCCATACCGGATGCTCGACCTGTCCAAGTCTCCCAAAGCCACTCCCGACGAGCCGTACCGGATTCGCCGCACGCTGGAATACGATGCAATCAAAGTCGACCCCAGGGAATTGTTCCTGTGAGCGACATGGAATCACCAGACAAAGAAACACCGTCGTCCGGTGCACCAGCTGCGGCCGATATTCACTTTATCGATCAGCTGCATCAGCATCTGGATGACCGGCAGGCGCAAGGCCAGGCGCTCACGCTGCTGCTGGTTGATTGCGGCATTGTCGGCCGCGTCGATGCCGTATGGGGCTACCAGGTTGGCGATGCGGTTCGCGCGCGGATATTCTCGACCTTGCGCACGGAGGTGCTGCGCCCCGGTGACATCATCTGCGAACTGGGGCGCGACGAACTGGCTTGCGTGCTGTCGGCCATTGACGAGCCGCAGATGGCGATGCTCGCCGCCGAGAAAATGCTGCGCACCCTGAACGCGCCACTGTGGCTCGGAGACGAAGAAGTCTATGCCACCCCGTCGATAGGCGTGGCCATATCGCAAGCGAAGGATGGCAATTCAGACTCCCTCATGCTGCAAGCCAGGCGCGCTTGCGTCGCCGCCGCCGGACTGGCCGATCACATTGCCCTTTATGATGTGAAGCAGGATGTCCAGGCGCTGCATCTGATCGAGTCCAGTCGCTTGCGCTCCGCGGTTGAGTCAGACGCGCTGGAACTGGTATTTCAACCGCAATTTGATTTGCGCTACGGCCCGATCATGGGCATGGAAAGCATGCTGCGCTGGAGCGATGGTGATCGTGCAATGGTTTGCATGCGCGAAGCGATTGCGGCAGCCGAGGCCGGCGGAATTGTCGCCAAGCTGATTTCCTCCATGCTGAACAGGGCCCTGCGCAATTGCTCCGAATTCCGGCAAAAAGCCGGCCTGGATCTGCGTGTGTCCATCAATCTTCCGGCGCGCTGCCTCCTGCAGGACGGACTGCCCGACCTGATCGAGCGCGCGTTGCGCACCTGGGCGCTGGGTCCGGTCAGGCTGGTGCTGGAGATTGATGACATTGCAACGTTGCAAGCGGAGCCGTCGGCACAGGCGGCTCTGCAGCGTCTGCACGAGATGGGAATCAAGCTTTCAATTGACGATCCACATGCATCGCTGGCGTCCTACTTCTGGCTTGCGACCATGCCATTCAAGGAATTGAAAATCGACTTGTCGGTTGCCCCCGACTGGATGACTCAACCAAGATCCGAAGGGGTGCTCCGATCGCTGATCGAACTTGCCCGGCACCTGAAGCTGGAAATCGTTGCCATGGGCGTACCGGATGACGCAGCGGCAAAGAAACTCGCCGCACTGGGTTGCGATTTCATTCAGGCCGATTTCAGAGGGCCGGCAGTTGACCCCGAAGAATTTGTGACCCGCTTTGCGGACTAGCTTCGCGAATTGACATATGGGCATCTCTAATAATTCCAATATTGTCATTTCGAGCGAAGCGAGAAATCCGCTTTTCGTCGTGCGCAAGAAGCAGATTCTTCGGCCTGCGCCCCGAAGGAAGTCCTCCTGGGGGACGACCTCAGAATGACAATTTTTAGAGGTCCCCATATTGCTGGTTCAGGGGCAGCAACCGCGCGTCTGTTCAACGCCACTGTCGCAGTCGCGACCGACGCGCTTACTCCTCCAGCTCGATGCCGGTTTCCTTGACGATCCGGGTAAGCCGATCACCCGTGGCATTCACGATTTGCCTGAAATCGTCCGGCAGGCTCGGGCCCAGGTTGAAGCCTTCACCGAGGTCGTCAAATTTCCTGATCACCTCCGGCGACTTTGCCGCCCGGGCAAACTCGACATTCATCCTGTTGACGACGACCGCCGGTGTTCCCGAAGGCAGGAACATTCCCATCCATACCGAATAGTCGAACTCAGGCAAACCCTCTTCCGCAATCGACTTCACGCCCGGTAATTGCTTGATGCGGCCATTGGCGCTGGTAATCGCCAATGCACGAAGTTTCCCGGCCGTGATGTAGGAATGAAACGCCTTGTAGGTCGGATGGGCCGCCTGAACCTCGCCTCCCACCAAAGCGGCCGAAATGGGCCCATAGCCCTTGTAGGGAACAAAGGTCACTTCGGCGCCCATCAGATTGTGCATCCAGGCCGAAATCAGATGAACGATGCCACCTGTGCCGACAGTCCCATAGTTGATCTTCCCGGGATTGGCCTTGGCGTAAGCCATGTACTCGGCAAATGACTTGACCGGCAGTGATGGATTCACCAGCAATATCCCGGGCGTCTTCGTCATCTGATAGACCGGGGTGAAATCCTTTTTCCAGTCATAGGGCAGTTTTCGTTTCTGCAAATGACCGATGGTCAGCGTCGAGGACATCATCAGCAGCGTATAGCCGTCAGCCGGCGCCTTGGCTGCCATTGCCGCGCCGATGGTGCCCGCCGCGCCCGGTTTATAGTCGTAGGTAAATGCCCAATCGGCATTCTGGCTGATTTGCGTCAGATAAATGCGGGCGATGATATCGGTGTTGCCCGGCGCATACGGAACAATCAGTGTGATCGGTCTTGTCGGAAAGTCACGACCGGCAGACTGGCCGTAGGACTCGCCTGAGAGAATGGAAGTGACTGCAGCCAGGAACACAAATGACATCCACGACTTGAAGGCAGGCATGCGCATCTCCACACTGAGGACAGTCGGCTGACGTGAATTCAGTCTAGCATAGCAGCGGCAAAGCATTTCCGGTCATGGCTGCTGCAACGCAGCAGCCAGCACTCGCACTGCCTTTCCCGCGCGCCTATATACTTTTGAAAAAACCGGCCCATCACGCAGTCGCAGTCGATCGGGAAATCGATCGGCTAAACAGTGTCCAGCCAAACAGGAGGCGTTGCATGGATATCCGCTATACCCCGGAGGAAATTGCATTTCGCGATGAAGTCCGCGCATTCTTCAAGGAGAACCTGCCTGAAGAAATCAAGCGCAACCAGATGAAGGGGCATCGCGTATCCAAGGAAGATATCGTGACCTGGCAACGCATTCTCAATGCCAAGGGGTGGGCAGCGCCGCTGTGGCCCAGAGAATATGGCGGGCCGGGATGGGACGCGGTGCAATACTATATTTTCAAGGAAGAGTCCTATCGCGCCTGGGCTCCGGATGCGCTGAGTTTCAACATCGGATCGGTGGGTCCGGTACTGATTGCATTCGGCACTGACGAACAGAAGAAATATTTCCTGCCGCGCCTGCTCAATCTCGACTTCTGGTTCTGCCAGGGCTTTTCTGAACCGGGTGCCGGATCCGATCTGGCCGGCTTGCGAACGCATGCCGTGCGCGACGGCGACCATTACGTGATCAACGGGCAGAAGATGTGGACTTCGGGGGCGCACTGGGCCGACTGGATGTTCTGCCTGGTCCGCACCGACAATACCGCGAGAAAGCAAAAAGGCATCAGCTATCTGCTGATCGACATGAAGACGCCAGGCATTACCGTGCGCCCCATCATCACGCTCGATGGCAATCACCACACCAACGAAACCTTCTTCGACAATGTGCGAGTGCCCGTCGCCAACCGCATTGGCGAGGAAAACCGCGGATGGGAATACGCCAAATTCCTGCTCGGCAATGAGCGCGTTGGGCACGCGCGCCCCGGCGTATCCAAGGCGCTCATTGCACAGGCCAAGGCGCTTGCAGCACAGGTCATGGTGGGGGATGAACCGCTCTCCGAGAACCGGCGCTTTCGCGAAAAGCTGGCCCTGATCGAAGTGGAGACCAAGGCGCTGGAGATGACCAACATGATGGTGGTGGCCCAGATAAAGAAGGGCGGCAACCGTCCCGATCCGCGCACCTCGGTGCTGAAAATGAAAGGCTCGGAACTGCAGCAATCCATTCACGAAGTGCTGCTCGAAGTCGCCGGGTTGCAGGCGCTGCCACGCCTGTCCAAGGCGCAGATCATGGAACTTGCAACCGCCGGCATGGTCGGGCCGGACTGGGCGGCGCCGCTGGCGCCGAATTATTTCATCGGCCGCGCCAAATCGATTGTCGCTGGGTCCAATGAAATCCAGCACAACGTCGTTGCCAAGGCCGTGCTGGGATTGTGAACCGACCAGGCTCAGTCGTTGCGATGACCTGTCATTAAATGACCGCCTGCCTTCAAGCCGGATTCACCGCCGGGTAGGCACCGGGAATGAATTTCTCCTCGACCCAGCGGGTGGTTACCCGGTTCCCGAGGAAGTCAGGATGGGCCAGCACCGCCTGATGGAAGGGAATGGTGGTATCGATGCCGGTGACCCGGAAATGATTCAGTGCCGCGGACATGCGCGCGACCGCCTCATGACGATCGCGGCCATGCACAATCAGCTTGGCGATCATGGAATCGTAGAACGGCGGAATGAAATAGCCGGGGAAACAATGCGTATCGACGCGCACGCCCTCCCCGGTCGGGGCTTCCCACTGTGCCAGGCGTCCCGGTGACGGCATGAAATCACGCCGGGCGTCTTCGGCATTGATCCGGCATTCGATCGCATGACCACCAAGGGTGATCCCGTCCTGTGTCATCGACAGGGGTGCGCCGCCGGCAACGCGGATCTGCTCGGCAACCAGATCGACGCCAGTGACCATCTCCGTGACCGGGTGCTCGACCTGAATACGGGTATTGACCTCAAGAAAATAATAATCCAGCGTGTCCAGATCGAGGATGAATTCGACGGTGCCGGCGTTGACGTAGCCCACGCGTGCGGCGAGCCGGACTGCGCACTCCGCCATGCGCGCGCGCAATTCCTGGCTGATCACCGGGGAAGGCGCTTCCTCGATGATTTTCTGGTGACGCCGCTGCGTGGAACAGTCGCGCTCACCCAGATGCACAATGTTGCCGTGGCTGTCGGCGATGATCTGGATCTCGATATGGCGCGCACGCTCGATATAACGCTCGATGAAAAGCGTGGGGTCGCCAAATGCGGCGCGCGCCTCGGCGCTGGCACTCTCGAAGGCGGCCGCCACCTCGTCCGGTGAACGCACTACACGCATGCCACGTCCGCCGCCGCCGGCGCTGGCCTTGAGCAGGAAGGGATAGCCCGCCTTGCGGCCAAATGCGACAGCGTCGCCAACCGCCTTGACATGGTCGGTGCCCGGCACGGTAGGAACACCCAGTTCCTGGGCAATGCGACGCGCCTGCAGTTTGTCGCCCACGGCGTCAATGGCATCTGCCGATGGACCGACGAAAGCGATCCCGTTGTCAACACACAGCCGCTGAAAAACCGCGCGCTCCGAGAGAAACCCGTAGCCCGGATGCAGCGCATCGCAACCGGCACCCATGGCGGCCATCACCACCGCATTCTGGTTCAGATAACTATCAGTCGCCTGCGCCGGACCGATGCAGACTGCCCGGTCGGCCAATTTAGCCGCCATGGATTCGCGATCGGCAGCCGATACGGCGACCACCACCTCGACTCCGAGTTTGCGGCAGGCGCGAATGATGCGAACGGCAATTTCACCACGATTGGCAACAAACACCCGGCGTATGCCGGAATCTGATTTCTTCATATGAAGGATGCCGGCTCAGGCGTCAGGCTTGATATAAACCAGCACCTGCCCATGTTCAACCATGGCTCCGTTTTCGGCGACCACCTTCACCACCGTACCGGCAATGCCGGCCTTGACCGAATTGAACAGCTTCATCACCTCGATCAGGCAGATCGTGTCATTGGCGCCAACCTTGCTGCCCACATCAACGAACGGCTTCTCACCGGGGGCTGTAGCACGGTAGAAAGTGCCCAGTATTGGAGCGTTCACCGCAACCGCCCCATCAGGAATGGAATCCGTTTTGGCCGCAGTTGTTGGCGCAGGCAGGGTCGCGGTCGCGGCTGCGACTGGAGCAGCCACGGCCTGCACCACGGGGGAGGCCACCGCCGCCGGTCGGGGTGACTCGATGATGACAGGCAATGCACTCGCGCTCGCTACACTCTGCTTTTGCACATGCAACTTGAGATCGCCGATTTCCAGGCGAATTTCGTTGTATCCGGATTCATCGATGATGCTGAGTATTTTCAGAACATCGTCATTGGTCAGATCCATTGTCTGCTTTCCTCGTCAGGGTAAGAATTGTTCGAATCAGCAGCAGATTCCTCGCTGCGCTCGGAATGACACGCTCACCGAGCGTTCAATTTTAAACCGCTGATCAGTTCATAAGTATAACGGCCCTGCCGGTTTGTTGAAGTTCACCTTGATGCACTCAATTATTGTCATCCCGAGCGCAGCGAAGGATCTGCTTCACCACGCTCCAGGAACGACACCTGCGCCTTGCATGCGCCGGCAGCCGTCATGCAACCGCTGCCTGCGGGCAGGTCCATAATACGAACCAACAAGCTTCGCACGCAGGCACCGCTGCCTGGTGCGCAATTGCAACGCAACGGGATTTGATCATGTCCAGACATCCCCCTGGCACGCAGAGCATACAACGCACCATCCTTATCCTGAAAACGGTTGCCGAACGCAAGGAGATCGGCTGGCGATTGACCGACCTCGCGGCGCATTGCGGCCTGGAAAAAGCCACGGCCCATCGCATCCTGGCCTGCCTGGCAGCGGAGCGCCTGCTGCAGCAACGCCCCGGCGACCGGCGTTATGTCCCGGGCCCGCTATTGTTCGAGCTGGCGCTGGCCCTGCCTGCCTATGCCGCCTTCAAGGAGGCCGTGCATGAAGAGTTGCTGCGCATCGCCAATCGCGCCGATGCAATCGCCTTCCTGCACCTGCGCTCGGGAGAAGAGACCATCTGCGTGGACCGCGTGGGCCGATCGCAGGTGCAGCCATTGACCGTCATTGGCACGCGCCGCCCCATGACCGAGTCCACCGCCGGCGTCGCCATGCTGCTGGCCATGCCCAAACCGGCGCAAGAACAATTGCTGGAATCAATCCAGGGCGGCAGCCGCGCCGGCACGGAACGCCGCACCCTCGTCTATCGAAAGATTCTCAGCAAGTCCAGGCGCTATGGCTTCGGCATCAGCCGGGGCGACGTGGTGCCGGGTCTGGCAGCCATCGCGCTGCCGGTGGTGGATGCCATGAAACGACCGTTTGCCACCATCAGCGTCATGGGCCCGCTGACCAGCTTTGACGAGGACCGTATTCAGAAGATCGCGCGCATGCTGGCGGGCGAAGCGCGACGCATCGAGCGGGAGCATCGGGCGCTGATCGTCGAGATTGCGCATTAGGTTCTATTGACATTCAGCACACACGTGCGACGTAGGCTATTTGAGTCCAGGAGTAGACACCGTGTTGATGGGCAGAGATGGGCACAGGGACGGGTTCAGCCTCATTCATTTGGGCGGTGGTACCATATTTATCTAATGCCTCTGCTAATGGAGAAAATCATGGCGGCAGTTTTGAAAGAGATCGAGAATCAGGCCTTGCAACTGTCGCCTCCGGAACGCGGCGAGTTGATACATCGCCTAATTGTTAGTCTTGAAGGCGAACCTGAGGATTCACCCGAAGTCATCGCCCAAGCCTGGGAATCGGAAATTGCCCGTCGTGTGGCGGAAATTGATGCCGGCGCCGCAACGTTAATTCCACAAGCAGATGTCTTCGCAAAGCTGGACGCCAAACTGTGCAAGACCCGTGAATGAAAATCGCCTGGCTTGCTCAGGCGGAAATCGAGCTTAATGCCGCGATCGATTACTATCACTTCCACGCCGGAATGGCAGTAACCATCGACTTTCGAAAAGAAATTGAACGCAACATCAATCTGATTTCCAGACACACGAAACTTGGCATGCGGGTGCGTCACAACGCGAGACGTCTTATCTTGACCGGCTACCCGTTTGATCTAGTTTACCGGGAGGAACAAGACAAGATCATAATTATCGCGTTAGCGCACCAACGCCGTCGGCCCGGGTACTGGACCAACCGGCGATAGGGCATTCAACAGTTTTGCTGAGCATTACCCCTGACGGCAAGCCAAAATCCACGTTATCGTCTTGCAGTTCAAGCTAGACCCGGGTGTCATTCATCATTCATTTCAATTGCAGGTGAACGGATCAACCATCCGCCTTGATGTTGTGGTCCTTGACCAGCTTTTTCCAGCGCTCGATCTCGGAGGCGATCAGCTTGCGGAACTCGTCCGGCGCGCCGCCCATCGGTATGCCGCCATCGTCGGCCAGCAGCTTGACCACATCGGGATACTTGAGCACCTTGCTCAGTTCGGTATTCATGACATTGACGACAGCGCGTGAGGTTCCTTTCGGCGCGAGCCAGCCGTGCCAGGTGGTTACCTCGTAATCGGGCATGCCCGCCTCGGCGATGGCCGGCAGATCCGGATACACGCCGGATCGCTGCGCCGTGGTCACGGCAATCGCACGAATCTTGCCTGCCTTCAACAACGGAGAAGCGCTGATCACATTGGCGAAGGTGGCATGCACCTGGCCGGCGATGACATCCTGCGTGGCCGGTCCCGTTCCCTTGTAGGGAACCAGGGTTGCCTTGAATCCGGCCGCACTGGCGAACCAGACTGCCGCGAAGTGAATGATCGTGCCCTGCCCGGATATGGCGAAATTCAGCGAACCCGGATTCGCCTTGGACCAGGCGATGAATTCACCCAGCGACTTGGCCGGAAAGGTTGGCGTCACGATCAGTGCGTAGGGCGCCTTGCTCATCAGTGAAATTGGCTCGAAATCCTTGACCGGATCGAACGGCGGCTTCTCGAACAACGCCGGCGCGTTGGTGAAAGTCGCCGAGGTGGCCAGCAGCGTATAGCCGTCCGGGGGTGTCTGGTGTGCAATCAGGTTGAAGGCAATCAGCCCGCCCGCCCCGGCTCGGTTATCGACCAGGAAGGTCTGTCCCAGGCTCATGCTCAGCTTCTGCGTGAACAGGCGTGCCTGAATATCGGTGGCGCCGCCCGGGGCCAGCGGCACGACGACGCGCACCGGTTTATTGGGATACGTCGCCTGAGACCAGGCTTGTGCAGACGCCACAGCCGTCGCCGCGAGCAGCAGTGTTCTGAACATCGTCAATCGCGGGGATATTTTCATTGCATTGCTCCAAACATTGATTAAGGCTCCAGCTTGATCCCGGTGTCAGCGACCATCTTCCGGGTGAGATTGATGTCGGCAATGATGGCCTGCCGGAATTGCTCGGGCGTATTGCCCACCATCGAATTGCCGTCCTCGCCGAGTTTCTGGATGATGTCCGGCAGTCGCGCCACCTTCACCAGTTCCGCATTGAGCCGGTTGATGATCGCGCCGGGGGTTCCACCCGGTGCAAACATGCCCGCCCATGCCGAGTAGTCATAGCCGGGAACGCCCTGCTCCATGACCGTCGCGAGGTCGGGCAGCAACCGGTTGCGTTCAGCACCCGTTGCCGCCAGTGCGCGCAGTTTGCCGGACTTGATATACGGAATGACCAGCGTTGGCAAGGTAATGGCCGAATCGACACGGCCCGCTACGAGGTCCAGCGTCATCTGGCCCGTCCCCTTGTAGTGCACGAATGTCGCCTGCACGCCGCTCAGGTGATACAGCCACTCCGCGCGCAGATGCGGCGCGCCACCTGCGCCGGACGTGCTGTGATTGATCCGGCCGGGACTGGTCTTGCCGTAGGCAATGAACTCGGTCAGGTTTTTCGCGGGGACAGAAGGATGGGCCACCACCAGACTCGACTTGCTCGTCATCATCGCAATCGGCGCCAGGTCCTTGATCGGATCGTAGGACAGGGACGGGTACAGGGAGGGCAGTGCGCTGAAACTGGACGTGGTGCCGAGCAGGGTGTAGCCATCGGGAGGCGCCTTGGCCACGAACGCGGTACCCACCATGGACCCGGCACCCGCCTTGTAATCCAGCACGAACGGCCGGCCGATGTTTTCACTGAGCTTGATTGCATAGGAGCGAAATTCCAGTTCCGTCGATCCTCCGGCCGGAAAGGGAATGATGATCGTCACCGGCCGCGATGGATAGGCACCCGTTGAACCCTGGCCAAACGCCCCCATGGAAGAAAGCGCGACGACTGCAATACAGCAATATTGAACCAGCCTGTTTCGCATCGATTCACTCCTTGCAATAGGGACGACCGGTGTGACGATCGGTGGGCCGACCGGTGGCACAACCGGTGGCGCCACCAGTGGCACGATCAGCGGCCCGGTCAATCCCGAGGGTTTTCCTGCATCGATGCAGCGATTGTACTCAGGTGACCTCTAAAAATTGTCATTCTGAGGCCGCAGGCCGAAGAATCTGCTTCTTGCGCACTACGAAAAGCGGATTTCTCGCTTCGCTCGAAATGACAATATTGGAATTATTAGAGAGGCCCCTCAGTGTGCCGAACCCGCCGGGTTGGCCTGACTGGCC
>CANKAJ010000088.1 GCA_947479645.1 Betaproteobacteria bacterium
ACTGACCGCCGCCATCAAGGAGTACATCGCCGTGCATAACAAGAATCCCAAGCCTTTCATCTGGACTGCCAAGGCGCAAGACATCCTTGAAAAGGTCATTCGCGCCAACAGCCGCTTAAGTTCCAAACAGAATGAAGCACTACACTAGCAGGGTGCTGTCCCGGGCTCAATGGCCCGGATTCGGGGAATCGGCTGATCAAGCTTGCGGTGGGACGTAGCCCGAAGCCATGTCGGCGCCTTGTCCGAAAAAGTGCTTCTCCATCTGTTCAGCCAGATACTTGCGTGCTTTGGCGTCAGCCAGGCTCAAGCGGTTTTCGTTGATCAGCATGGTCTGATGTTTCAGCCACTGTTGCCACGCTTCCTTGGAAACATTTTCGAATATTTTCTTGCCCAGTTCCCCGGGGTAGGGAAGGGTATCCAGTCCCTCGGCGTCGCGACCGAGCTTGATGCATTTAACCATACGTGCCATTGCGTTCTCCTGAAATTCAATAATCCAAGCTTTTCTTTACGCACTCAAGGTCTATTACCACCCTATTGGCCATTGCTGTAATTGCCATTTAGACGGGTAAAGACATCAGTTGCCCGCTACAGGAGCTTCACCAGCACCTTGGACCGCCGCTGCCAGTTGTACAGCGAGCGTTTCGGCTCTGGAAGTGAAGATACATTCCCGAGAGCGAAGCCGCGCTCGATGAACCAGTGTGTAGTCTGTGTAGTCAAGACGACCAGCTTGCGCATGCCACGCTTCTTGGCATCGGCCGACAGCGCACTCAGCAGTCGTTCGCCATACCCCGCTCGCCTGAATTCCGGCCGTACCGCCAGCGCCGCCAGTTCTGCGGTCTTGCCTTTGGGAAACGGGTAGAGCGCGGCACAGGCGGCAATCAGTTTATCGTGCTCAATGACGTAGAAGCGGCGAATCTCGTTTTCGAGCAGTTCCCTGCTGCGATAGACGAGCGTGCCGTCTGCTTCCAGAGGCTCTATCAATTGCAGAATACCGCCGACGTCATCAATTTTTGCCGGGCGCAGCCGCTCCAGTGTCTTGGCCGTGACCATGCTGCCCGACCCATCGTGGGTGTACAACTCGATCAGCAGCGCCCCATCCACTTGATGCGAGATCAGATGTGCCCGGGGCACCCCGCCATGTATGGCTTCAATGGCATGCGCGAGGAACAGGCGCGTATCCGCTGTCAGGGCGTTTTCTTCGGCGAGCAGGTTTTCGGCTTCGTCTGCAGCCAGCTCTGTAATCGGCTCGCCATTGGTGTCGCGCACAGGCTCGTCAGTGAGGAATATCAGCTTATCAGCGCCCAGCGCCTTGGCGGTGGCAACAGCCACGTCTTCAAGGATCAGATTGAACACCTCACCGGTGGGTGAATAGCCGACGTTTGAAATGATCACGATATTGTCAGCATCCAGGCAGCCATTGATCGCGGCCACGTCGACCTTGCGTACCATGCCGGTGTGTTCGAAATCGACGCCGTCGCGCACGCCATAGGGCTGTGCTGTGATGAAATTGCCCGATACGGTATTGATGGCAGCACCGGCCATCGGTGAATTCGGCAGTCCCTGTGACAGCAGGGCGTCAATTTCCACGCGTAACAGGCCAACGGCTTCCTTGACGCATTCCAGGGCGACTTTATTTGTGATGCGAATTCCGTCCTTGTAGTGCGGTTTGGCGCGACGCTGTTTCAACTGCACTTCGATCTGTGGACGCGAGCCATGCACCAGTACCAGTCGGATGCCGGCAGCACGCAACAGGTTGATATCGTGTGCCAGGACCACAAATTTCCCGTCGGCAACCACCTCGCCGCCGAAGGCAACCACGAATGTTTTGCCGCGAAAAGCGTGAAAATAGGGCGCAACTGATCGGAACCAGCTGACGAAGCGTGTATCGATTTGGGATTTTGAATTCATGTCTGAATGGGGTCGAAAGCGATTCTACCGATTCCCGTTTCAATGCGCGTCGCAAAATTGGCGTTCTTCACTCGTGGTCCTGGCGTCTCTTTGAGGATCGGCATGGTCGGGGTCAGTTGTTATCGGTATATCATTCTGATAATAAAAATGTCGTCACATATTTAATTAAAATAACAAATAATCGAATTAGATAATAATGAGTTTTCCAGATATGCCAATCATTGTCGACTTTGCATTGCTGTTAAAGACTTAACCGAGATCGCCCCACAGCGTTTGCAGGGCCGCAATCGCAGCCAGCGGTGCTGTCTCGGTGCGCAATATCCGGGGGCCAAGCCGCATGGCAAGAAAACCAGCGGCTTCTGCAGCAGTGCGCTCATCCGGCGCCAGGCCGCCTTCTGGGCCGACTAAAAACGTCACTGCGGATTCCCGCGTCGATTCCCATTGCAGCAACTTCGGGCCACCGGGGGCGTCCGGCGCGAGCAGCAATCGTTTTCCCGGGGAAGCCAAATTGGCCAGCCAATCCTCCAATACGGCCAAGGGCATAATCACCGGCGGGCGATTTCGGCCACATTGTTCACAGGCCGAGATTACGATGTTTCGCCAATGCTCAAGTTTGCGATCGGCGCGATCGCCGGATAACCGCACGATAGAGCGTTTGCTGATGATGGGAACGATAGATTGCACGCCCAGTTCGGTTGCTTTCTGGATGGTCAAATCCATGCGATCTCCGCTGGAGACGCATTGTGCCAAGGTGATGAAAAGTGGCGATTCACGTTCAATTTCAAGCCATTCAGTGACTCTGACAGCTGTACTGGCGCGACCTAGGCGCTCCAGGACAGCACGGAATTCGCCGCCGTCGCCATTGAACAAGGTCACCTCGTCGCCTTCGCGCAAACGCAGTACCGCGACATGTCGTGCGGCGCGTTCTGGCAGGGTGATCTGGGCACCCACAGCCAGTCTAGCCGAGATATGCAGGCGTGGCGCCGAGCGTTTGGGTCCGCTAGGATGCGTGTTGCGGCTGAAGTCGCCTGACTGGCCCTGTTTGCTCATGGTGATTGCGATTGTCCCATAGCCGCTTTGGCAGCGGTGCGGAACGATTCCCGCGGAATTGGTGAAAAGCATCCTTTCTTCATGCATTCCTGCTAAGATGCCGGCCTTCGTTTAAGTCGCGGTCTTTGTTCCGCGCCCTCTCAGGTTGCCTGTGTCCAATTCAAATACTGCAAGACCGATTCGCAATATTGCGATTATCGCCCACGTCGATCACGGCAAGACCACGATCGTTGACAAGTTACTGCATCAGGCCGGCACATTCGCCGCACACCAGCACGTGGCGGAACGGGTCATGGATTCCAACGACCTGGAGCGTGAGCGCGGCATTACCATTCTTGCCAAGAATCTGGCGGTTGACTACAACGGCTACCACATCAATATTGTCGACACACCCGGGCATGCCGACTTTGGCGGTGAAGTCGAACGGGTGCTATCCATGGTGGATGGTGTGCTACTGCTGGTTGACGCAGTCGAGGGACCCATGCCCCAGACGCGTTTTGTCACACGCAAGGCGCTGGCGCTGGGCCTGAGGCCGATTGTCGTCGTCAACAAGATCGATCGTCCGGGAGCGCGGCCGGATTGGGTCATTAATGCCACTTTTGATTTGTTCGACAAGCTGGGCGCGACTGAGGATCAACTCGACTTTGCGGTAGTTTATGCCTCGGCGCTGAACGGTTATGCAGTACTGGATCTTGCCGATGCGCCACCGCCGCATGTACCCGATGGAGCGCATGCCAAGGGTGAGGATAACGTTCTTGTGATCAACGGCGGCGAGAAAAAACTGGATATGCGGCCGCTGTTCGACACCATCATTGCCCGCGTACCAGCTCCGCCCGGCGACCCTGAGGGGCCGCTGCAACTTCAGATCAGCAATATCAACTATTCGAGTTATGTCGGCCGCATTGGTATCGGACGAATCGCCCGGGGAAAAATACGCGGTGGCCAGGAAGTCATGGTTATGACTGGCGAGAATTCGCAATGCAGGGGAAAGATAAACCAGGTTCTGGGATTCCGTGGTCTTGATCGCATGGTGCTAGAAGAAGCTGTGGCCGGCGACATCGTACTGGTCAACGGTATCGATGATATTGGCATTGGTCAGACTATCGCAGATGTGGAGCACCCGGAAGCATTGCCCATGCTGAAAGTGGATGAACCGACGCTGACCATGACGTTTCAGGTCAACAGTTCGCCGCTGGCAGGGAAAGAAGGCAAATTTGTTACCAGTCGTCAGTTACGCGAGCGTCTGTTTCGCGAACTGCAATCCAATGTGGCTCTGCGTGTCGAGGATACCGCCGATACCGATGTATTCATGGTATCCGGACGCGGGGAGTTGCATCTCACCATCCTTATCGAAAACATGCGCCGGGAAGGCTATGAGCTGGCTGTGTCGCGTCCGCGCGTGATGCTGAGAATGATCGATGGCGAAAAGTGCGAGCCATTCGAAATGCTGACTGTTGATGTCGAAGAACAACATCAAGGCACAGTGATGGAGGCGCTTGGACAGCGTCGGGGCGATCTGGTTGACATGCAGTCTGATGGACGCGGCCGGGTTCGGCTCGATTACCGCATTCCGGCACGTGGACTAATCGGATTTCAAAACGAGTTCCTGAATCTGACCCGTGGCAATGGACTGCAAAGTCACGTATTTGATGATTATGCGCCGATGAAGCCGGAAATCGCCGGTCGCCGCAACGGGGTTTTGATCTCTGCGGAACACGGCCAGGCGGTTGCGTATGCGCTATGGAAGTTGCAGGACCGCGGGCGCATGTTTGTGTCGCCTGGAGAAGCGCTGTATGAAGGCATGGTGATTGGAATACACTCGCGTGACAACGATCTCGTCGTCAATCCGGTCAAGGGAAAACAACTGACCAACGTGCGCTCGTCGGGGACGGATGAGGCGGTTCGTCTGGTGCCAGCCATCGAGCTGACAATCGAAAAAGCGGTGGAATTCATTACCGACGACGAACTCGTCGAAATTACGCCCAAGAGCATTCGTATTCGCAAGCGGCATCTGCTTGAGCACGAGCGCAAGCGCGCCGCACGGACTTCCAATCTCACTGAAGCGACGACAGGATAGAACCTAATCCCGAGTCAATGCAGAGGGGTACAAGCGGCGAAGTGTGGTCAGCGGGTACATGCCCACGCTACAGGCCTGCAAGCAGGGCCGCAGGCATTCAAGGCTTTGGTTTGGGCTTCTGCGCGAGTAGCCCCCTTTTTGGCGGCAAAGGCTTTTTGGCCATCGGCAATTGCCCCGCATTCATTTTGAATGGCGATCACGATCTCGCAGCGCTCGTTTCCGCACTGGTTAAGCGCTTCAGTGGCGGCCAGTCGCACGGTGTTGAAATCGTAACTATAGCCCAGGCTGCCTGATTCGCGATGCCAGGCGATGGCGCCGTACGCGATTTTCTTTTTTGCGGTTTTCGATTTTTCTGCGGCGGTAACTGCGTGACCGGCAGAGCCGACAAAGAGTGCAACCAGCAGCAGACAGGGTTTGTTCATGTGGTTACTTTAACCCGCAAGAATATTTGTTGCAAAGTCCTTGTTATCGGCTATTTGACGACTGAAGATCACAGCTTATTTAATCGCAAAATCAAAGTATATGGCCCTCAGGAAAAATCGTAGCAAAGCAGTCAGAATGCAACCCGTTGTCACCGGTCCTCGTTTCGTGGTGCGTCGATCCGGTATCCATGGCCGAGGGGTGTTTGCCCGATTGTCCATGAAAGAGGATGAGACCGTCATCGAATATAAAGGCGAGATCATCTCTGAAGCTGAAATCGAGCGTCGCTATCCGGAGATCATGGATGGGCTCAATCACACATTCGTATTTGGTGTTGAATTCGATTACAACATCGACGGTGGCTCCAAAGGCAATGCGGCACGCTGGTTCAATCATTCCTGCCAGCCCAACTGCGATACCTATGAAGAAAACCGGCGAATCTTTGTTCGGGCGGCTCGAGCCATTCGTCCTGGCGAGGAATTGACTTATGACTATGCCATTGAGGCGGGTGAGCCGCTGACAGCAGCAGTCAAAGCGCGTTGGCCATGCTGGTGCGGTTCGAAAAAATGCCGAGGAACTGTGCTTGTGCCAACAAAAAAGCCCAAAAAAGCCCAAAAAACCAAGAAATCGCGTTAGTTATGCGTTCTATGGCCGTGCTGTCACTGATCAATACTAGTCCAATTGCAAGGATTGACGAGGCCAAATCCTCGTAAAGTCATGCATTTACCTTACCATTTCAGTGGCTTGGGTGAATTAGCCTGCTATAATACCCATCACCCTGAGGAGGCAAGGAACGCCATTCTGCGCCAGCGGATTTGCTCTGAACTGCGTCGCCACAGGCCAAGGGACCCTTAAATACATATCAGACTGTAAATCTAGCCTCCTCAGCATGCCTTTTTAGCCGTTAGTGCTGCGAAATCGCTTGGTACAGCCGCTTGTCGGGTTAGCAAACAGCCAGTGGAGCAAACATGAAGCTATGTCGTTGGGGCAGAAACGGATATGAAAAATCCGGCATGATTGATGCGCAGGGCCAGTTGCGGGATTTGTCCAGCATAATCTCCCATATCGACCAAGAGACAATTTCTCCGCGTGGCCTGGCCAAGCTGCGCAAGATTCGACCTGAATCCCTGCCTTTGGTGCGCGGCAACCCTCGTTTTGGGGTCCCGTACACGGGCATTTCCAAATTTATTGCCATTGGCCTTAATTACCGTGACCACGCGCTTGAGGCCAATATGCCTTTGCCCTCGGAACCCATCGTTTTCATGAAGGCCACGACCTGCATTACCGGGCCAAATGACGATGTAATCCAGCCAAGGAATTCGACGCAACTGGATTGGGAAGCCGAACTGGGGGTTGTAATCGGAACCCGCGCTCAGTACGTCACTGAAGACAAGGCTCTGGAATACGTTGCCGGCTATACCATTGTCAATGATGTGTCAGAGCGTGGATTTCAGAAGGCCACGCCGCAGTGGGACAAGGGTAAGGGTTTTGACAGCGCAGGTCCGATAGGTCCGTGGCTGGTTACGACCGACGAGATCACCAATCCCCAGGCGCTTGATATATGGCTGGATGTCAACGGTGACCTGATGCAGGATGGGAATACCCGGGACATGGTTTTCTCGGTCGCGAAAATCGTGTCACATGTCAGTCAGTATATGACGCTATTGCCTGGCGACATCATCTGCACAGGTACACCCTCGGGTGTGGGTATGGGCCGAAAACCCGAACCGGTTTATCTCAAGCCGGGCGATGTCATGATGCTGGGCATCAAAGGCTTGGGTGAGCAACGCCAGCGGGTTGTTGTCCACAAAAGTTAAGGTCGCGCCAACAAGAGCGCCCTTAGGCTTTAGTCGTCGAGTTCCACGGGAGTTACGGCGCTTGTACGACATTCGATTTGCGCCAATCCGCCTCTGATCGCTGCCAGTCAGCGATCAGAGTTGACGCATGCTGTTACTTGGCTGAGGCAGCAGAGCGTTGTTTTTTGACCAAGGTTGGTCCAGGTCGATTACCTACCGTTAGCTCTCGCATGAAGTTCGGCAGGGCGAACACGGCATGATGGGTCGCGCCATTGTAATATTGCAAATCGGCCAACTTTCGCTGGGCGATGCGTTTCTCCACTTCTATCGCATTGATTGCCAATGGATCCAGCGTATCTGAACAGCAGGCCATCGCCCACAGGCAACCGTAAAGCGGGATAAACATGGTGTAAGGGCGGACCAGCGTGAATACACGGGCCAGTCGCTCATAATGTTGCTTTATTCGTTCAGGACGCGCTACAGGTGACCCCAGATGGAGTGTCAGCGCGCCGCCCGGCGCAAGTACGCGCTTACAGTCACGAAAAAATGGTTCTTCATAAAGGGCAGTAGCTGGGCCGATTGGGTCGGGCAGATCAAGCACGATCAGATCGTACTTTTCAGGGGTGTCTTTCAGAAACTCAAGGCCGTCCTGAATCAGCAATTTCAGGCGCGGGTCGTCAAAGACACCATGATGAATTTTGCCAAAGTACTTTCTGGCTATTTCCACAACTTTAGCATCCAGCTCAACCAGTGTGACTTGTCTGATCGACGGGTGTTTGAGTAGCTCTTCCGCCGCGCCGCCATCGCCGCCCCCGATGATTAGTGCATTCGTTGGTTCCAAATGGGCGATCGCAGCAGGATGAACCACGTTCTCGTGGTAGACAAATTCGTCGCGTTCGGACGTCATGAAGCAACCATCCAGACGGAACAGTTTGCCGAATTGCGGTGTCTCATGCACTTCCAGTGCTTGCAGTCCTGTATTAAAGTCTTCGAGTCGCTTCGACGAGCGGATAAAGAAGCCGTAATCCGGATTCAATGACTCATACAGGTGCTGGATATCGCGCGGCACATCGTGGCGTACGTAGTCTGACGGATCGAACTTCGCCATCAAATCACGCAGAACATGGAGCGCCTTGTCGCTGTTGTCCTTTGTGTAATTACAGACGTAGACATCCAGCGTGACGCTGTTGAGTTCCGGCCAGGTATGGATTGCCAAGTGAGACTCGGCAAGTACGACAGCGCCGGTAACGCCGTCTCCTTCGAATTGGTGGAACAGGTCGCCGAGGCTGGTGAGCCCGGCACTTTGCACTGTGTCAATGCAAAACTGACGAAGCAACTCCCTGTTTCTCAGGTAACGATTGTCACCTCTGCACGCATACAGATCGGCGACAAGATGAAGACCATTCAATTTGCATAAATCCCCATTTTGCCGTTGCACGAAAGAGACATCTACATCTCTGCCAACCCAGCATCAATAAGACGGCGGGCGATCGACATCTTACTCGGAATCGGAGGTAATTTGTCAGTTTCGAACCAATTAGCTTGCTCAAGCTCGGTATGATCGACGCAAATTTCACCGCCCGCATAGTCCGCAAAAAAGGCGATCATCATCTGATGTGGGAATGGCCACGGCTGACTGGCGAAGTAGCGGATATTTTTCACCTGTAGTCCGACTTCTTCGAAGACTTCGCGCGCAACGCATTGCTCGAGCGTTTCACCGGGCTCCAGAAATCCCGCCAACACGCTGAAACTGCCCCGGCGAAAATTGCGCGAACGCGCCAGCAGGATGCGATTACCATGGCGTACCAGCGCCATGACTGCGGGCGTCACGCGCGGGTAGCTGATGGTCGCGCAGGACGGGCACTCTCGTGCGCGTTCCTCTTTGCGTCGCACTGTCTTGGTGCCGCAGGAGCCGCAATATTGGTGGGTGCGCTCCCATTCAAGCAACTGTGCGGCGCGGCCAGCCAGCGCAAACAAGTCGTCGTCCATGGCACCGAACAGACTGCGCAAGCCTATCCAGCCCCAACCAGGCGGGTCTTCGGACTCCATTGCAATCTCAGCGGCAAAGCAGTGGGTCTCCCCAAAAGTGCCAAGATAGTGCTCACGCAAGGCCGTGAGTCCCAATATTTCCGGGTGTTCTATTGGCGGCAGTGCCGCTGCGCCTTCATCACCCTGGGTCACCAGCAGTTCGCCCTGACGAAACACAAACCACAGTGATTTTTCGGGGCGAACATCGGGTTCACGGTGTAGTGACTGATATACGTCCGGCCAGCGAAATGGCATTTCCATTGCGGTCTCCCTTTTTATTTCTTGTTCAGCCGCCGGATCAGGCTGGAAGTATCCCAGCGTCCGCCGCCCGAGGTGGATATCTCGTCGTAGAAGTCAGCCACAAGCTGGGTTACTGGAAGCTTGGCGCCACTACGCACGGACTGATCGAAACAGATACGCAGGTCCTTGCGCATCCAGTCGACGGCGAAGCCAAAATCAAATTTGTCTTCGACCATGGTCTTGCCGCGATTTTCCATTTGCCAGGACTGCGCTGCCCCCTTGGAAATCACGTCCAGCACCAGACTGACGTCCAAACCGGCTTTCTGACCAAAATGGATTCCTTCAGACAATGCCTGCACCAGACCAGCGATACAGATCTGGTTCACCATTTTGGTCAATTGCCCGTTCCCAGACGGGCCCATCAATGTCACTGCCTTGGCAAAGTGGGATATGACGGGATTGGCTATTTCGAAGGCAGAACGCTCGCCTCCAACCATGACCGTCAGCGCACCATTCTCGGCCCCGGCCTGTCCGCCAGAGACGGGTGCGTCCAGAAATTCAAAGCCGTTCTTGCGAGCCAGTATGGCGAATTCACGTGCAATATCGGCAGACGCCGTTGTGTGATCAACAAAGATCGCGCCTTTGGCCATAGAGGTGAAGGCCCCATCTTTGCCTAGCGTGATCTCGCGCAGGTCAGGATCGTCCCCGACGCATGAAAATACGATGGTGGCATCGTGGACGGCTTCGGCTGGTGTTGGTGCAGACTTGCCACCAAATTTAGCGACCCAGGCGTCAGCCTTGGACTGAGTGCGGTTATAGACGGTCAACTCATGTCCACCGCGGGTGACCAGATGCCCTGCCATGGGGAAACCCATGACCCCCAGGCCGATAAATGCCAGTTTTTGTTTTTTCACTTTACCCTCGGATGTGCCAGAATCATGCCGGAAATTGCACGGCTGTCTCGCCAAGAGTGCGAGAATGTCCGATAATTATAAACACTTCAATCCACATTTCTTCTTCTGTTCAGAATCCCGAGCGCGATGAGCAACGAAAACACTAACGCCACTCGCGCACCTGCTGCACCCAATCTGGTCGGTAGAGACGCACCCATAGAGATCGAACGCGCCATGGCCAATGCCATTCGCGCCTTGTCCATGGACGCAGTACAAGCCGCCAATTCCGGGCATCCCGGAATGCCAATGGGCATGGCAGAGATTGCTGTTGCGTTATGGGCAAAGCACTTGCGCCATAACCCGGCTGACCCGCATTGGCCGAATCGCGATCGCTTTGTGCTTTCCAATGGTCACGGTTCAATGTTGCTTTATGCGTTGCTCCATTTGACCGGGTATGCGTTGCCAATGGAGGAACTAAAGCGTTTCCGACAGTTGCATTCCAAGACGCCGGGGCATCCGGAGCTTGGCATGGCACCGGGTGTTGAGACAACAACGGGGCCATTAGGCCAGGGTATCGCCAATGCCGTCGGTATGGCCTTGGCGGAACGTGCGCTCTCCGTCGACTTCAATCGGCCTGGATTCGACATTGTTGATCATCATACTTACGTGTTCCTTGGCGATGGTTGCATGATGGAGGGCATCTCTCACGAGGTGTGCTCACTGGCAGGAACATTGAAATTGGGCAAACTGATTGCCCTGTACGACGACAACGGCATTTCCATTGATTCTGAAAAGGGATCGATCAAGAGTTGGTATTCCGATGATGTACCCAAGCGTTTTGCTGCTTACGGCTGGCAGGTGATATCCAATGTGGATGGTCATGATGTTGCAGCTATAAATCGTGCCATCGCTAAAGCCAAACGGGATTCCGATCGTCCGAGCCTCATTTGTTGCAAGACTGTCATTGGCAAAGGCGCCCCGACCAAGGCCAATACTGGAGGTGCGCATGGCGCTCCGCTGGGAGAAAAGGAAATTGCGGCCACTCGCGAGGCCATTGGCTGGTCTCATCCGCCTTTTGTCATTCCTGAAGAAGTATCCGATGCCTGGAATGCCAGACGCAAAGGGGCAAGGCGCCAGACGGAGTGGAAGAAACTTTTTGCCGCCTACGCGCAGCAGTTTCCGGAACAGGCCACTGAATTCCGTCGTCGCATGGCAGGACAATTGCCAGAGCAATGGACCGGACTGGCCGAGGCTCTCGTCGCCAGTGTTGCGGAGAAAGCAGAAAATATTGCCACACGCAAAGCTTCGCAAAATGCCATAGAAGGCTTGGCGCCTGTTTTGCCTGAATTGATCGGCGGTTCGGCCGATCTGGCGGGCTCCAATCTGACCATGTGGTCTGGATCCCGACCAATAAGTGCTGATGGTGGCGGAAACTACGTGTTCTATGGCGTGCGCGAGTTTGGCATGGCTGCCATCATGAACGGGCTGTCACTGCATGGGGGATACATTCCCTATGGTGGCACTTTCCTTACGTTTTCAGACTATGCACGTAATGCGTTGCGCATGGCTGCACTGATGAAAATCCGTGCCATCTATGTGTTTACGCACGATTCGATTGGTCTGGGCGAGGATGGACCGACGCATCAATCCATTGAGCATGCCTCCAGTTTGCGGCTGATACCAAATCTGGACGTATGGCGTCCGGCAGACGGTGTCGAGACCGCGGTCGCCTGGGTTGCCGCTATTGAGCGTCAGGACGGACCGACGGCGTTGCTGTTGTCTCGGCAAAATCTCCTCCCTCAGCAGCACAATGCATCGGATTTGGCTGTCATCAGGCGTGGCGGCTATATCGTCGCGGATGCGCCAGTTCCCCGGGCAATCATCATTGCGACCGGGTCGGAAGTGCAACTGGCCATGGACGCCCGGGCCGCCCTTGCGGTTGAAGGCATTGCCGTGCGCGTCGTGTCTATGCCGTCAACATCGGTTTTTGATCGGCAGGATGCCGCTTATCGGCAGTCGGTGCTGGGCGCAGGCATTCCCCGTCTGGCAGTCGAAGCCGGCGTGAGCGATTTTTGGCATAAGTATGTCGGCGCTGTCGATTCGCGCCATGGCGCAGTTATTGCCATTGATCGCTATGGTGAATCGGCACCGGCGGGTGAGTTGTTCAAATTATTCGGTTTCACTGTCGAGAATGTGGCCAGCGCAGTAAAGCGGCTCATGAATTGAGTCGAATGCGGATGACCATACCAACAGTGAGAGTTCTTGTTGAGATGTGTTAATGGAGCAGGTGAAATGACGATCAGAGTCGCAATTAACGGCTACGGCCGAATCGGCCGCAATATCCTCCGTGCTTTCTACGAAAGCGGCAAGCCACACGGTATCCAGATTGTTGCGCTTAACGACCTTGGTAACGCCGAAACCAATGCCCATCTGACCCGTTACGACACTGCCCATGGAAAGTTTTCCGGCACTGTGGCGGTGGACGGCGATTTCATGGTGGTCAATGGCGACCGCATCCGTGTTTGCGCCAAGCGTAATCCGGCCGAATTGCCTTGGAAGGAATTGGAAGTCGACGTGGTCCTCGAATGCACAGGATTGTTTACTTCCAAGGCCAAGGCGTCAGCTCATCTGACAGCAGGAGCCAAGAAGGTCATCATTTCCGCTCCAGGCGGTTCTGATGTGGATGCGACGGTCGTTTATGGCGTCAACCACTCGGTTCTGAAGTCCTCTCATACCGTGATTTCCAATGCATCCTGCACCACCAATTGTCTGGCTCCGCTGGTCAAGGCGCTGGACGATCACATTGGTGTGGTTTCCGGCTTGATGACGACGATACATTCCTATACGAATGACCAGGTATTGACCGATGTTTATCACGAGGATCTGCGTCGCGCGCGTTCCGCCACCATGTCGATGATACCGACCAAGACGGGGGCTGCCGCAGCCGTTGGGCTGGTGTTGCCGCATCTGGACGGCAAGATAGACGGCTATGCCATTCGCGTTCCCACCATCAATGTGTCCATAGTTGATTTGACCTTCGTTGCCAAGCGTGCCACCACCGTGGACGAGGTCAACAAAGCGGTGAAGTCAGCCTCGGAAACGAACCTCAAAGGCGTACTTGGCTACAGTACCGAGCCGCTGGTGTCGATCGATTTCAACCACAACCCCGCATCTTCTATCGTGGACGCCGCCTTGACTAAAGTGACCGGAGGCACGCTGGTGAAGATCTCCTCCTGGTACGACAACGAATGGGGGTTCAGCAATCGCATGCTGGACACCACAGCAGCGCTGATGAGTGCCAAGTAAGGCGGCGCAGTCAGATCTGGATAGTCCACCGCGATGTCCGCAAGTATCGTTGGCCACATTGCAATGAAGGAATAGCTTTGCATGTTCTAAAAATGCGGGATGTGGCGCTTGCCGGCAAGCGTGTATTCATCAGGGTGGATTTCAATGTGCCACAGGATGACGCCGGAAACATTACCGACGACACGCGCATTCGCGCATCAGCGCCCGCAATCGAGTACGCATTAAAGGCGGGTGCCGCCGTGATGGTGACTTCGCACCTTGATCGTCCCAAAGAAGGTGAATTTGATCCTCGTTTGTCTCTGGCGCCGATGGCCAAGTGTCTGGCAGACATGCTTGGGCGGCCAGTGCCCGTTATTGCCAACTGGGCCGATGGCAGCTTTGATTCAAGCGCTTTGCAAGTTGGCAGCGTCGTCATGCTGGAAAACTGCCGCTTCAATAAAGGCGAGAAGAAGAACGACGACGATTTGTCGCGGCGTATGGCGTCATTATGTGATGTCTACGTGAATGATGCGTTTGGCACGGCACACCGTGCAGAAGCAACCACGTGCGGCATGGCCCGGTATGCCCCGGTAGCCTGCGCGGGCCCGTTGCTGGCGGCTGAAATCGAAGCGCTGACCAAGTCGCTGTCTTCACCGGCGCGACCTTTGTTGGCCATTGTGGCCGGCTCCAAAGTATCCACCAAGCTGTCCATTCTCGAGGCGCTGGCGGAAAAAGTGGACCAACTTGTCGTTGGCGGTGGAATTGCCAATACGTTCCTCCTGGCTTCGGGGGCTCGTATTGGCAAATCGCTTGCCGAACCGGCGCTGGTTGATGCGGCGAACAGAGTCATTTCAGTGATTAAGGCAAAGGGCGGGAATGTCCCGTTGCCCATAGACGTTATCACCGCCAAGGAGTTTTCCGCTTCAGCGAGGGCGGAAACAAAACTGATCGGCGATGTTGCCGAGGACGACTTGATTCTCGACATTGGCCCCCAAAGTTCAGCGGTACTTGCCGCCATCCTCAAGCGGGCCGGTACCATCGTCTGGAACGGACCGGTGGGTGTGTTTGAGTGGGACCAATTCGGTCATGGCACACAGGTAGTCTCGCAGGCCATTGCGGACTCGGAGGCCTTCTCCATGGCCGGCGGCGGAGATACTTTGGCTGCAATTGCAAAGTATGGAGTGACAGACCGCATATCCTATATATCAACTGGTGGTGGGGCTTTCCTGGAGTTTCTGGAGGGCAAGAAGTTGCCAGCCATCGAGGCACTGGAACAACGCGCTGCTGCGTGATATTCATGCTGCAATCCGTATAAGCGGGAATCGGGAACGTTTTTCTGGGGGGCGAATATGCTTCGAAGCACAAAGATCGTCGCGACGCTCGGGCCGGCGTCAAGCGATGCAGCAACGCTGGAGCGCATGTTCCTCGCCGGAGTGGATGTGGTGCGCCTCAATTTCTCCCATGGAAAGGCGGCTGATCATGTGGCCAGGGCCGAACTGGTCCGCGAAATCAGTCGCAAGACTGGCCGTACGGTGGGCATCATGGCCGACCTGCAGGGTCCGAAAATCCGGATTGGCAAATTCAGGGACGGCAAGATAACGCTGGGCAAGGGCGACCTGTTCACACTTGATGCCGAGCGCGAACTGGGTGATCAGGATGGTGTCGGTCTGGACTACAAGGAACTGCCGCGTGAATCCAGGGCCGGGGATCTGTTGCTGCTGGATGATGGACGCATTGTGTTCGAGGTACTTGAGGTGCGCGGGCAGGTTGTGCACTGTAAAGTCATCCACGGCGGCGTTCTGTCCAACAACAAGGGCATCAACCGCAAAGGTGGAGGGCTGTCTGCCGCAGCATTGACTGCCAAGGATATGGAGGACATCCGTACCGCGGCTGCCATCAATGTGGATTATGTTGCGGTCTCATTCCCGGCGACTGGTGCCGACATGTCGCAGGCGCGGCAGTTGATGCATGAAGCCGGTGGCAATGCATTGCTTATTGCCAAGATCGAGCGTGCCGAGGCGGTGGTGCCGGCGACGCTGGCGGATATCATGGCAGCGTCCGACGGCATCATGGTGGCGCGGGGTGATCTTGCCGTTGAAGTCGGGGATGCTTCGGTGCCGGCGCTGCAAAAGCGCATGATTCGCATGGCGCGCGAAATGAACAAACTCACCATCACGGCGACCCAGATGATGGAGTCGATGATATCCAGTCCCATACCGACCCGCGCTGAGGTTTCAGATGTCGCCAATGCGGTGCTCGACGGCACCGATGCGGTCATGTTGTCTGCGGAGACAGCCAGCGGCCAATATCCGGTCGAAGTCATTGAGGCAATGCACAGGGTTTGCCTTGAAGCAGAGCAAAGCCAGGTTGTCACGCTTGATCAGGAGTTCCTCAATCGCGTGTTTACACGGGTCGACCAGTCGATTGCCATGGCTGCCTTGTTTACTGCATTCCATCTCAAAGTGAAGGCCATTGCTACGCTGACAGAGTCCGGTTCCACGCCACTCTGGATGTCGCGCATGAATTGTGGTGTGCCGATTTACGCACTGACATCGCAGGCTGCAACACGTTACCGCACCACATTATTTCGCGACACTTATCCCTTGATGGTGATGTACGCCGGAAACAATCGCGAGGAGCAACTGGTCGAAGCGGAGGATGTGTTGGTGAAGAATGGGATCGTCAGCAAGGGCGACCTGATCGTCCTGACTATCGGCGAGCCTCTCGGGCGTTCCGGCGGTACCAACACGATGAAAATCGTTCGGGTTGGGGAAGAGCATCATATGTAGTTGCTGCAAGCGGGACTCATCCGTGGTTTTCCAATGGTTTTTGTGTGGTGAAGACGGTAGAATCGCCGCTTTTCGTAATTAGCATCTGCACTCCTCCGGAGGTCGAAATGAGCATCAGCGAACTGGCAAAAACTGCCCAAGCGATGGTTGCCAAGGGCAAGGGCATACTTGCCGCTGACGAATCCACGGGCACGATAGGCAAACGCTTCCAGAGCATCAATGTGAGCAACGAGGAGGCGAATAGACGCGCCTACCGCGACATGCTGTTTACCGCAAAGGGGCTTGGCGAGCAGATCAGTGGCGTGATTCTGTATGAAGAGACGCTGCGTCAAACCGCGATTGACGGAACGCCGTTTCCCCAACTGCTTGCCAGCAAGGGCATCATACCCGGCATCAAGGTTGATACCGGGGCGAAGGATATGGCCCTGTGTCCGGGAGAGACGGTAACCGAGGGCCTGGACGGCCTGGCCGGACGTTGTGCCGAATATGTGAAGCTGGGGGCTCGATTCGCAAAATGGCGGGCCGTCATTACGATAGGGGAAAAGATCCCGTCGGCTTCCTGCATATGGGCAAATGCGCATGCCTTGGCTCGCTATGCAGCGATCTGCCAGGAACAGGGATTAGTGCCCATCGTGGAGCCGGAAGTGCTGATGGATGGTGACCACACGATAGAACGTTGCCAGGAAATCACCGAGCGGGCATTGAGTGCGGTGTTTGACGCCCTGTACAACCAGCGTGTGGTGCTGGAGCACATGGTATTGAAGCCGTCTATGGTTATCGCTGGCAAATCCTGCCCGGTGCAGGCAGGTGTTTCGGAAGTGGCTGAGCGTACGCTGACAGTGTTGAAGCGCATGGTTCCAGCGGCGGTACCGGGGGTCGCATTTCTCTCTGGCGGACAAAGTGACGAGCTTGCTACTGCTCACCTGGATGCCATGAACAAACTCGGCGCAGGAGCATTGCCGTGGGCGTTAACATTCTCTTATGGGCGTGCACTGCAGCAGGCTTCCTTGAAAGCCTGGCGCGGCGCGGCGGCCAATGTTGATGCCGGTCAGGGGGCGCTTTCCCATCGTGCCCGTATGAACAGTCTGGCGGCAATTGGCCAGTATCGCTCAGACCTGGAAAAAAAGTAGTCGGGCTTTTGCCAGATTGAATATTTGCTCATGTCTCCACGGTGCATAAATTGATTACCACTTTGTTGCAGTCATCAATCAAGAGTCTGCCTTTGCTGTCGCAGGGCAAGGTGCGGGACATGTACGCCGTTGACGATCAGCACCTGCTGATTGTGACGTCGGATCGTCTGTCTGCATTCGACGTAATTCTGGATGATCCGATCCCCGGCAAGGGACAAGTACTCAACAGCATGGCCAATTTCTGGTTTGAGCGGCTGAAAGATGTGGTGCCAAACCATCTGACCGGAATTGCCCCTGAGTCGGTGGTGAAGGGGCTGGAGGAAATCGAACAGGTGCGCGGACGCGCTGTTGTCGCTCAGCGACTCAAGCCGCTTCCAATCGAGGCAGTCGTACGCGGATATCTCATCGGATCGGGCTGGAAGGACTATCAGCAGACCGGTGCCGTCTGTGGCATCGCATTGCCGGCTGGCCTGCGGCAGGCGGACAAGTTGCCTCAAATCATCTTTACGCCGGCCACCAAGGCCGACGTGGGTGACCATGATGAAAATATTTCCTTTGCGCAGGTTGAGGCGAAAATAGGCGCGTCGATGGCGGAGAACGTACGCGACATCAGCATTCGCCTTTATCAGCAGGCAGCCGAGTACGCGCGAGAGCGCGGCATCATCATTGCTGACACGAAGTTCGAGTTTGGTCTGGACAGTGCGGGCAATCTGATTCTGATTGATGAGGTGCTGACCGCCGATTCCTCGCGATTCTGGCCAGCTGATCAATATCGTCCTGATTCCAGTCCGCCCTCGTTTGACAAGCAATATGTACGCGACTATCTCGAAACGCTGGATTGGAACAAGAAAGCCCCTGCGCCACGATTGCCTGCCGAGGTAATTGCGAAGACTGCGGAAAAGTATCGCGAAGCGCTCAAACGCTTAACCGGAAAAGACCTGGAGGCTTAATGGCCAGAACAAAACCCCTCGTTGGTATCGTTATGGGCAGCACCAGCGACTGGGACGTCATGTCACATGCAGCGCGCCAGTTGAAGGAATTCGGCGTACCTTGCGATTCGCGGGCATTGTCTGCTCATCGAACTCCTGATGCGCTGGCCGAATGGATAGAGACTTCCGAGAAGCATGGCGTTCGCTGCTTTATTGCGGCTGCGGGTGGAGCGGCACACCTGGCTGGTGTGGTTGCGGCCAAGACGACACTGCCGGTGCTCGGTGTGCCGATGCCATCCAAGTATCTGCAGGGCATGGATTCCTTGTTGTCCATGGTGCAGATGCCCAAGGGTATTCCGGTGGCTACTTTTGCCATTGGTGAGGCCGGCGCGGCAAATGCGGCATTGTTTGCGGTGGCAATGCTGGCGCTGAGCGATGTGAATATCGCGCGCAAGCTTGAAGAATTTCGCGAGCGCCAGACGCGCGCGGTACTGTCGGCAAAATTGCCCGAATAAATTTTGTCGCTTCCCGAAATTTCCGACGAACCTGTTCCTGTTTTGCCAGGACCTCCCGATCCGGTGGCTTCAGCACCGCAATCGGCGCCCATCGTTACCGTTGAAGATGCTGTCAACATTTTGCGAGGTGGCGGCTTGGTGGGCATCCCGACGGAGACGGTTTATGGCATAGCAGTCGATGCGCGCAATGCCGATGCACTGAAGCGGCTGTATTCGGTCAAGCGTCGACCGACGGGACATCCGGTTATCGTGCACATTGCCGGAATTGACGCCTTGGGTGAGTGGGCGCGAGATATTCCCCAATATGCAAATACGTTGGCACGCCGTTTCTGGCCTGGGCCGCTGACACTGGTCCTGAAGCGTGCGCAAGAGGTACTCGACGCCGTAACAGGTGGTCAGGACACGGTTGGGTTGCGTGTTCCAGCGCATCCGCTTGCGTTGGAATTGCTCAAGGCATTTGATTCTGGTATTGCCGCGCCATCTGCAAATCGTTATGGCCGGCTCAGCCCGACAAGAATTGAGCATGTTGCCGTCGACCTGGGTACCGATATCGACGCAGTGCTTGATGGCGGCGCCTGCGAGGTCGGAATCGAATCCACAATTGTCGATTGTTCGGGTGAGTCCCCGGTGGTGCTGCGGCCGGGAAAAATAACCGTGGCCGACATCGAGGCCGCCACCGGATTGACAGTGGTTGATCCAGGTGAAAATTCACCACGGACTCCCGGCACTCTTGCGGCGCATTATTCGCCCCGAGCCAAAGTAAGGCTGCTTCGTCGTACTGAAATGATCGAAGCGCTTTCTTCGCACAAGGGAAAGCGTTTGGCTGCACTGGCAATGGAAGTGTCTGTGGCTCGGATACCTGCGGCGCAGTTAATCGTTGTTCCTGCTGTGGCTGCTTCTTACGCGCGATCGCTGTATGCCAACCTGCGGACTCTGGATGAAACGGGTGCTGATATGATTCTGGTTGAATCACCGCCAGACATTCCGGCATGGGCTGGTGTACTTGACCGATTACGTCGCGCTGCCCACTCCTGAGTTATTGCCGCCCTTACTTTTGGTACTATGTACCGGAATTGATCTGTAATATTATCAATTCCGGTAATTGGGCTTTGTCAGATAGGATTTAATCTTCCAGTTGATATCAACTGGAATGAATTCCAAGTGCGATAGAAAACAGTTTTTCCTTTCAGGCTGCGGCTTTGCGCGCAAGCAGGCGTGCAAAATTCTCCAGTGAAATCAGATGGGCAAAAATGCGCCCCATCACACCCTTCTTGATCAGATTTTTGTGCTGAGCGGCGTTCAGGAATTCAAGTTTCTTCTCGTCAATGCGAAACATACCTGACAAATTCAGCGGTGAAGAATCCTTCAAGGTTGCCTGCATCGTGAAGGGTTCAAGAAGCGCATAGTCTGCAAGAATGTCGCACATCTCGCGCGTGCGTTCCAGATCACGCTCATATTCCTCCAGCAGCTTTCCGATTTGCTCCCATTGCGGTAGCGCCTTTCCCTCTGCATCGAACATCGCCTCGCCTTCATTCTCTGCAGCGATGAACTCCTTCTCCACACAAACCAGTCGGTCTTCCTGCGGTTTGCCATCAAGCGATACGCGTGCCATGCAGAACGGATAGCGACGGATATAAGCGGGCAAATACACTGTTTCGTCCCAGCGACCATCCTTGAGGTACAGATTTTCTGCGCCGGCCATGCCGATGATGGCAACGGGGGAATAATGCTTTCCCTCGTCCGTGCTTACGAATGCAAGCGGATAGTCGCGACAGGCCAAGGCAAATTCGGAATAACTGACTGGTACAGCATTGGTGCTGCGCGCAAAAGCCGGAAGTTCTCCAACCTTGGGCAGGCGAACGCGCTCATTCTTGTGAAAAGGGACGATGCTCTGATATCCGAACGGCGGATTGATCTGCATTTAAACTCCTATCATAGCAATAAAGGGCAAGCGTAATTTTCGCCATGATAGCGTAAGATGAAGCGTTGTCCGCTATTAAAGAGTAGATGTAAAATCAAACGATCGTGGGGACGTAGCTCAGCTGGGAGAGCGTCGCGTTCGCAATGCGAAGGTCGAGGGTTCGATCCCCTTCGTCTCCACCAAGAATTTCCAGCCCGTTGATCTGACGGGCTTTGATGCCGCGCAGAAACCGAAGAACTCTCAAGTGGCCTAAATCAATGGCCCAATCCGGGAGCTTCGGCATGTCTCACCTGAAACGAAATCGTTTCGGGGTCAATGTAGCTATCCACCAGCGGTGGCCCAGCAACCTATTCCGTGAGGGTAGTATACGGCAACATCATCAGAACTGGTGAGGTGACATGCGCTATCTCGTATCAACTCTTGCGCTAATCCTTTGCACTCTTGCCGGCTCTGTGCTTGCTCAGCGAAACCTGACGGCGGGACCTGTCGCGCCCAGTGAGCAGCGCGTGGCTCTCGTCATAGGAAACTCGGCCTACAAGGACGCCCCGCTCAGGAACCCGGTTAACGATGCCACTGACATCGCGGCGACACTGCGATCACTGGGGTTCACGGTCATGCTGCACACCAACGCCGACACCCGGCAAATGCGCTCGGCAATGCGGGCGTTCGCCCAGAACCTGAAGCGCGGCGGTGTGGGCCTGTTTTATTTTGCCGGCCACGGGGTGCAGTCTCGAAACGGTCGCAATTACCTCATCCCCGTCGGTGCCGATATCAAGGAAGAGTTTGAACTGGAAGACGAGGCGGTGGATGCCAACCGTGTTCTGGCCGGCATGGAGGAAGCGGGAAATCGCGTCAACATTGTCATCCTCGATGCCTGCCGTAACAATCCCTTTGCCCGTGGCTGGCGATCTTCGACGAATGGACTTGCACAGATGAGTGCGCCCGCTGGCAGTTTTGTCGGGTTTGCTACATCCCCTGGATCGGTTGCAGCCGATGGCACAGGGCGAAACGGCATCTACACCCGGCACCTTCTGGAGAGCCTGAAACAGGGGGATACCGACATCGACCGGGTGTTTACGCGAGTCACGGCTGGAGTGGCGAAGGAAACGGGCAACAAACAAGTGCCGTGGAAGTCATCGTCGCTTACCGGCGAATTCTACTTCCGTCCACCGTCAGGTGGTGCACAGGTCGATTCAGTCGTACCGCCATATGCCACCACACTAGCAGAACCGTCAGCAAGCGATAGGGAATCTTGGGAATCGGCGAAAGACAGTCGTAATGCTGGGAAGATCCAAGCCTACCTCATGCAGTTTCCAAATGGATTATTTGCTACGCAAGCACAGGCTCAGTTAATGACACTTCAGGCGAATTCACTCGCAAATGACACCCCAAACATTGGCCAACAGGAAGATGTCGGAAATAAGGTTAAGGTTGATTCCTTTAGCGCATCAAATGCAGGGGAGCAAAAGATTCTGTGCTGGGTGAATGCAGTAAATATCACATCGCCAGATGGAAAAGCATTCTCAGAATATATTCGAAATGTATTCGTTGATAAGCTAGTGTAGTGCTTCATAATTAATGGAACTATTTTTCATCTGCCGAGATCCAAGATGTATCTGGTGCATTTGGGAGGCGGTGATGCGAAAAGCAACAGCGATTGAACTGGACGACGCGCAGCGAAAGAAGCTGATGAGGCTTGCGCAT